>JBOFYP010000176.1:0-1165 GCA_051654725.1 Cetobacterium sp. | reverse complement strand
CCATATTAGCTTCAATGTTCATTGTTAGTACGGTTGCAACTGAGTTCTTTAAAGTATCAGTATCCCGGCGGGCGTAAGCCCGCTGGAATACTTCTTTGCTCACCTTAAAAAACTCCCAGACATAAGAGTGCTTACGATCACGATAGCCTTCCCAATCAATATCGTCGGCCTTTAGCTTAATAGCCGTACCAATACGGGTATCGATTAGTGCATCGAGCATAACCACAACTTTCTGAGGAGTCTTAGACATTATTTACCTTCCGGGGGGACATCATCAACAGGACCAGCGACAATATAATCATTGCTGAACATAAGCTCAGTAAAGATACACGCCATTACGTTAACGATATTTAAGTTACTGATATCTGTGTAACGATCGTTCTCAATATCTTCTGCAGTCGCAAAGACTTTGATTGCATCGATCGCTGTACGAACACCGTGGGTAATTAAATCGATGTGCCGTGTATCGCAGTGTGTTTTATGGACTTCAACACACTCGCGAATAAAGTAGAACAGACTACGTTCGAGCAGATCAACGAGAAGTGTGGATGTAGGCATAGCTAGAGCCGCACTAACTTCTTCATTACCGTCAGTATAAGCCAGCGTAACCGTATCGAACTGATAATAATCAGACAAGATGAGATTAAGGAGATTTTCACGATCGGAATCGTTAAGCTCCTCTAGCTGTCTGATCATAATGTCTTCAAGAACCTGTACATAATTCATTACATTGCCTCACTACCATCGACTAGGCTATTGCCTAAGTGCATTGCTGTAAGCATACGGCCAAGTGTAAGTGCCGACATCGTCCTAGTACGACTAGCCCCTTCAAAGTTTAAGGAACCTGAACCGCTAGCACGGATTTGTCGATCAAGTGCACGACCTGCTTCCAAGTTACCACCCCGGTGACTAAGCAGCTCCACTAGACTAAAGTGTGCCCCTTTACCGAAGTGTTCAAAGATCTGTGGGAACGAGAATGTGGAAGTTTTAGACTTCCCACTCACTTGACCCGTGAGAGTATCGATTGCATTAGTATGCTCAGCCATTGACTGCTTATCTTCCACGTGCTGGGTCTGACGACGAATAACAGTGTAAGTAACCAGATGCTTAAAACGAGACAGACTATAAATACCTGTATCTTGATCATAAAGCCAAATGCGTTGAC
>JBOFYP010000175.1:0-5934 GCA_051654725.1 Cetobacterium sp. | reverse complement strand
AAAAAACATTGTAATATGCACCATAATAGAATATAACATACTAGTAATAGTATAATTTATATTGAAAACGGGGGACGTTAAATGGAAATTTTGTACTTTTTTGTTTGTGTAGGTGCATCTATTCTAGGAGCAATTAGTGGTATTGGTGGTGGGGTTATAATTAAGCCAACTTTAGATGCTATTGGAACTATGAATGTATCGGCAATTAGTTTTTTATCTGGGTGTACAGTTTTATCAATGACGAGTATGACTCTTTACAAAAATAGTAAAGCAGGAATAAGACCAGAGAAAAAGCGTGGAACATATTTGGCTGTTGGAGCTTCTTTAGGAGGTTTTTTAGGAAAACAACTTTTCGATTGGGTAAAAGTAGCAGCTGGAAATCCTTCAATAGCAGGAGCAGCTCAGTCATTTGTTTTAGCAATTGTAACATTTGGAGTGCTAATTTTTACACTTCAAAAATCTAAAATAAAGCCTTACAACATCCAAAGTATGGGAACATCACTCGTAATTGGATTTTTCTTAGGAGCTTTATCTTCATTCTTAGGTATAGGTGGCGGACCAATCAATTTGATGGTTCTGTATTTATTCTTTGGTCTCAATTCAAAGGAAGCAGCTATTAATTCTATCTATATTATCCTTTTCTCTCAGGGAGTAAGTGTTATTCAAACACTATTTAAAGGTATGCCTGATTTTGTTGGATTAGCTTTTGTATTGATGGTAGCTGGTGGAATTGTTGGTGGTACTGTTGGACCGATTATTTCGAAAAAATTATCATTAAAAGGTGTAGATAAAATATATTTATGCATGGTAGTTGGAATTATATTGATTAGTATTTACAATGGTGTTAATTATTTAGGAGTTCTATAAAACATAGGGGTGGAAAAAATGAGTATTTGTGCAAAATGTGTAACTAGAGGTTGTTTAACAAAAGATGAGAGTAAAATGCCGAAGAGTGTTTGTCCAAGTCGAGATGAAAAGTTGCAGGAAAAAGCAAAAGAGATGCATGTAGACCAAGATTTGATGATAGCTATTCAATCAGCTTTGGTTGAAGGCGAAGGAAATACAAATTGGACTAGAATTCAAGAGACAATCTCTTTTGCTAAAAAATGTAATTTCAAAAAAATTGGTGTAGCTTTCTGTACTGGGCTTCATGAAGAGGCAAAAACTTTTGTGAAAATATTAGAGCATCATGGGTTAGAAGTTGTTTCTGTTGTTTGCAAAAATGGTTCTATTTTGAAGGGATTCTTAGGGATTGAGCAAGAGAAAAAAGAGCATTATGTTAAAAATGATATAATGTGCAATCCTATAGGTCAGGCTTTAGCTTTAAACGAGATGAAAACTGATTTGAACATTCTATTTGGACTTTGTGTAGGACATGATACGCTATTCATTAAGCATTCTGAAGCTCCATTAACAGTGTTTGCTGTTAAAGATAGAGTTCTATGCCATAATCCACTTGGAGCAATTTATGGAGCTGATGGTTATTATAAGAAGAAACTTTTTAATTCTGAAATAAAATAAATAATAGTTAAAATTTAGAGAATATGTAGAATTTATAATAAATTCTACATATTCTCTTTTGCTTTTTTAAAAATAAAATTACTTCTTTCATTTATCTAACTTCAAAATTTCCAATTTTTATTTCTTTTTCGTCAATAATTTTATTTATTAAAACAGTTCCTGCTATTATAGCTGTTACACCCAGAATTGTACCGCCGTATACTGCTGCTACAGCAGATCTAGATGCCCCTTTTGATAGATATATGATTGTTGGTTTTTCAATTACCGTTGTTCCTAATTTTACTAAACTTTTCACTCCTAATTCAACTAATTTATTCATTTTTAAAACCTCCTTAAATATTTCTTTAATTTTTATATATTAATAATATCATTAATATGTATCTTTATTAATAAGATTTAATTTTTTTATTTAGTTTATATAAACTAAATAAAATCATAAAAAATAATATTATTTGCTTAAAAAAAAAAATAATTATAGTTTATATTTTATAAACTATAATTATTTAAAGTTTCGATTAATTCATTTTTAAATCTTTCTCTTAAATCTTTTGGCTCAAGAATTTCAACGTCTCTTCCAAATTTAAAAAAATAACTAAAAACTTTATCTTTAGAAGTTGTTAAAGTATATATATTGTTATCTATTTTTTCTATTTTTGGACGATTATGTTGTAATCTTTTATAAAGCAACTCTCCATTTTGAGTAAGCCTTAGTTTTATTCTATCCTTATTTAAAGTAAATGGATCAAATTCTTTATCAATCTCTAATAAAAATTTATTTTCTATACTATTTTTTTCAAATTTTTCATGACTTATAAATATACGTTCTATTTTGCAAAGCTTAACTGTTCTAATTTCTAATTCGTTTGAGGTTATCAAATAATTATTTTGTTCATCTTTATTATTTTTTATGTCTAAAGGTCGACATTTAATATTTTCTTTTAATCCCATTATTTTTATATTTATATAATTAGAATTTTTTATAGCTTTTTTTAAATTATCATAACTTTCTTTAAATAGTAATTTTTCTCTTTCATATTGGCTATATTTACTATATTCTAAAAATAATCTTCTAAAAAATATAGTTATATTTATTTTTTCTTCTGGATACTCATTTTCTAAAATTTCAAAATATTCTGAATTTTCATTGTTTAATCTAAAATAAAAAAAATCCTTGATTTTAATATTTTTTACCTTTGTATCAAAATAATTTTTTATAATATTTCTATGTATTTCTTTCAGGTTATTACTAATCTCTAATTCGTGCTCTTTTTTTAAAATAAATTTTTTTGATAATGTTTTTTCTTTTATCTCTTTCATAAAAAATTCTAACATTTCATTTTGTTCAAACTCAACCTTTGAGTTTAGAGCTTTAAATATCATATTTCCCATTTTACTTTTATTTAAAGAGTTTTTTTTAATAATATTAAAAGCTTCCATATCTTTCTCTAAAATTTCTAGAGTGTGTCTATCTAAATAAATTTTTATTATTTTTCCTTCTGCCATTTTTATCACCTCACTTAATATTATAACATAAAATTAAGTAATGTTGCTTTTCATATTTTTATATATTATAATATACTCGTACTATTTAAATAGTAATAAAACACTTAGGGGGATTTTTTTTATGACTACAAACTTTTGTCTTTTATATGAAAACTATAAAAATTCATGTATAAAAAATCTAGGACTAGCTGAATTAAAATGTATACGTAGTAATTTTATCAATGAAACCTCGTTACATTTTAGACATTTTTTAGAAGTTTTTTTGCAAGAATTTTTAGAAAAATTAAATATTAATAATTTCGAGAATTTAGAAAAAAGTACTCTAACTAGTTTTGATATAATAAAATTTTTAGATGAAAAAGAATATCTTTGTAAAAATTCCATCACAACTCTTCATAATATAAGAAAAATTGGGAATGTTGGTATTCATATTGATAAAGAAAACAAAAAAATAAATGATATTAGTTATTTTGAAATTAAGAATGCCTTAGTTAGTGCTTTTAATCTTTTATTAAAAGTTGACAATACTTTTAATAAAATTATAGGTTCTCGTAGATATGATTTTAATATTAATAGTCTTATGAATACTTCTCTTTTTAAACAACATTCAGGAATTGAAAATCGATTTTATGACGAAGAAGAAAAAATTTATAAAAAAGAAACAACTACCTATTTAGAAATTGAAAAAACATTTGGAATATGTACTTCGTATTTAGAGGACCCTGATTTAAGTTTTCTAAAATTTTGTAAAAATCATGATTTAAAAGAACTTTATGATATTTTAGTTTATGATAATGAAACAAAGCTTCCTTTCTTTGATAAAGAAATGAATACTCTTCCTATAATAGAAAATAAAAGAATTAGTGAACAACTATCTAATAATATAAAAGTAAAAAATTTTCCTGGAAGATATAGTCTTTTTTGGAAGGAAATCGCTGGGGAATTTCAACTATATGGAGGAAATACTTTTGCAAATATATATAGAAGAAATAAAGGAGTTTTATATTCGGAAATATTAAAAGATGTTGCAAGTAAATTCAATGTTAAATTTGAAAAAAATGATACAACAGAAATTATAGAAGAGAATCTTTTAACTAAAATTATAGATCAATATATTTTAGAACTTTCTCCCGAAGAAAAAGATACCCTTTTAAAATCTTTAAATTTATCTGAATTTATTCTAAAAGATAGTAATTTAACAGGTATTTTTTTAAATCTTTCGAATATAAGTATAGTTTTTAGAAAACAATTTTTTACTTTAGTTAATAACACTATAATGAAACAAATTTTTAAAACTACTGCAAAAACAGCAGCTAAATCTTCTGCACAAAAACTAACAATTGGTAAAGTTTTATCTTTTACTGTAGCACCACTAACAATTGGTTGGACATTAAATGACTTTGCTGCACCTGCATTTAGAGTTACATCTTTAGCTATATTAAAAATTATAATTTTAAGAAGAACTATGAAAACTATTTAATTTCGAGATAAAATAAATATAATTTCAAACTTTTTTGCTCATAAAAAACGTCTAAAAATTATAAATAATAGTTAAAATTTAGTAACAGCCATCACACAATTTTAAAGATGCTCAGTATCTTTAGTTTAGGCAAATCTTAAAATTGTTATTCTAGCTATTATATTAGAAATAGATTTAAAGTTTTATAGTATGTTTTATTTTTTTAAGTAAAGTGATTATAAGTTTTAAAGTTATTTAATGTGAAAAATTTTCAAAGTTTAAGTTAATAGTTTTAATAAAAGTAGAGGATTCCGTGATGGCGTCCTCTACTTTTCTATTTAATATGAACCGTAATTATCTGCAGCTAAAATTGCAGCTAATACTTTTTCTGGTGTTATATCAAAAGGCATATTATGTATAGTTTCACCTGGAGCTGAGGCTAATTTAGCAACTTCTAAAAGTTTTTCTTTTTCAATAGATTTTATACCTAAATCTTCTAAAGAAGTAGGAAGTCCTATTGTTTTACAGAATACTAAAACTTCTTCAATCTCTTCTATTGGTGCATTTTCAAGGAATAATTGAACTAAAGTACCAAAAGCTACTTTCTCACCATGGTAAAACTCATGACATTCTTCTAAAATAGTTAATCCATTATGAATAGCATGAGCAGCAGCTAGACCACCACTTTCAAAGCCGATTCCACTTAAATAAGTATTAGCTTCAATAATATTTTCAACCGCTTTAGTACAAACATTTCTTTGAGCAGCAAACATAGCTTTTTCTCCATCTGCAATTAAAGTATCAAAACAAAGCTTAGCTAAAGCCATTGCTGCATTTGTTGGGATTCCACCAGCCATAGTCAATGATCCTGACTTCTGACATGCTCTAGCTTCAAAATATGTTGCCAAAGCATCTCCCATTCCACTAGCTAAAAGTCTTGCTGGAGCTTTAGCAATAATCTCAGTATCCATCAAAACTATATTTGGATTACTAGGTAAAAGAAGATACTCATCAAAAGCTCCATTTTCAGTGTAAAGTACAGACAAAGCACTGCAAGGAGCATCTGTAGATGCAATTGTAGGAGTTATCAGTACAGGCAAGTTAGCATAATATGCCAAAGCTTTAGCAGTGTCTAACGTTTTTCCACCACCAACTCCAATTATAATTTCAGAATTATTTTTTTCTAATATTTGTTTCAATCTATCAATTTCAACTTTCGAGCATTCGCCATTGAAAAGTTCAAAAACAGAGATTAAGTTTTCTTTTTTGAAACTTTCTTCAATAATATCTTTTGTTATACTCATAACAAAATTATCTGCTATAACAAAAGCATTTTTTTTAGCATATTTTCCAATGTTACTCAAAGAGTTTTGTCCTTGAATATACTTACTTGGTGAAAAAATAATAGTATCCATTTACACCCTCCAAAAATTTTATAAGAAAATTAAAAA
>JBOFYP010000174.1:0-45251 GCA_051654725.1 Cetobacterium sp. | reverse complement strand
TTCTTCCAGCGAATGACCAAGCTGGTGCAGCAACTTCTTCAATTACAACTACAGGCTCAACTATAACTTCCTTGCTACTTTCTGTAACAGGTGCTACAACCTCTTTAGCAAATACATTAGAACCGATAAGAGATAAAGCAGCTAATAAATAAAGTGATTTTTTCATTTTGTTACCCTCCCGTGTTTTAAATCTAAATAAAAGTATTAAAATGTATATTTAATAAAAGTTATTACTTAATTAAGTTTAAAGCGAAATCTAATATTTTCTTTCCATTTAATGTACCATAAGACATTGTATCGATAACTTCTAAAGGCTTTCCAGCTTCAGCAGCGATAGCTCCTAATTCAGCTTTCTTGAATCTAACTTGTGGTCCTAAAAGGAATACATCATATTGAGGTAATAACTCATGGAACTGCTCTAAACCAACAGCGTTGATTTTTACTTCTATATTCTCAGCAGCAGCAGCAACTTCCATTTTTTTAACAACCATACTTGTAGACATTCCAGCAGAACAAAGTAATAATATTTTTTTCATAGTTTATTTCTCCTTTTTATTTAAATAATTTATTTTTTTATAAAGTTATTTCACTTGACAACAGAATTATATATTATGTTTTAAAAAAAGTCAAATTTAACATTTTTAATACTTTTTTCGTCGAATGCAAATGAAAAAATATTGAAATTATTAAAAAATCAGTGTATAATATCGTATTAAGAGGGTGTAACGAAAAAAAAATCAAAATAAAACGTCTAATTTTAGATAAAAATTGTAAAAAAAACACAAAAAAATTACAAAAAAGTGTAATTTTTTCTAAAAAAACTAAAAAAGGTGGTAGAAAATATGAATAAAATGGTTTTTGACTTTTCTAAAAATGACCTTTTTATAGATACAGACAAGAAATTGAATAAAAAAGAGCGTGATTTTTTAGAGGTAATTAGAGAAAAATATAAAGGTAAAAATGAAAAATATATAATTTTCACAGAAAAAGAGCTCATAAATATACTAAAAGAAAAATCTTCAATTGTAGATTTTTTAGATAAATTTTCAAAAAGAAGAATTCATTTAAAGATGATTGAAAAAAATGAAGAGATATTTTTCTCGTCATTTTCAATATTTGATTTTTATCTAAGAAATAGAGATGAATATAGATTGTATGTTTCAAGATCTTTAAAATCTTTAAAAGAGAGTGGAATATTTGATGATATTGATTTGTTGTTAATTCTATTATTTAAAGATAAAAAGAGTTTTCAATTATATCTAGCTATGATAAAAAATAGAAATCAAAATGGCTTCTTAATAAGTAGAGATAATTTAAAAGAACTTTTGGGTGTTGGTCAAGAAAACTATGAAAGATTCTATGATTTTGAAAAAACAATTTTGAAACCAGCTTTAGATGATATAAATCAACTTACAAAATATAATATAGAATATAGTAAGATAAAAAATAGTGATGGCTTTACAAGTAAGATAATGGAGATAGAATTCAAATTTAGTCACAAATTATCTCCTATTTTAGCAGGTGAGGTGGATAGATTATTATTACCTTTAAGAGATAGAGTAGATTCAATTTCAAAAATAAGTAAAGTAATTGAAGAGACACTATTAAAAGAGGGAGTAGATTTTGTAAGAAATAATCTTTATCACTTAGATAAGGGAATATCTGGTTCTTTAGATGATGCTATCTGTTTAGCGTTAAAAGAAACTCGGAATACAGAATCAATGCAAAAATATATCTTGGTTAATAAAACAGAAGATGTATTCTCTAATAGGTTTATATTTGAATCTAGACTTTATAAAGAGTTACTAAAATGTAAATTCTACTATAATTATAATTTTTTAAAATCTTTGAGAAATATGGTACTTGGAGAAACATTAGAGTATAAAGATGAAAGACATAAAATCAATATTTTATATCTAGATAAAGGTAGAGTGAGTACTATAGAGATTTTTAAAACAGCTGAAGAACCTAATGGACAAAAAAAATAATTTTAACCGTTAAATAAGAAAAAATAGTAAGAACTCCTTATATAAAAGGGGATGTTAGACGAAAAAAATAATATATATTTTCACAAAGTTTTAACACTTGACTTATACTCGGAAATCTAGTAAAACCTATGTAAATAGAAGGTTTTTAGAGGGAGGAAGAAAATAATGAAACAGTTAGGGATTTCAATTTATCCATTTCATGCTACTTTAGAAGAGAACAAGAGTTATATTGACTTAGCAGCAAAGTATGGATATAAAAGAGTTTTTACTTGCTTATTATCAGTTGATGGGGACAAAGAGGTTATATTAAAAGAGTTCAAAGATACAATAGCTCATGCTAATAGCTATGGAATGGAAGTTATGGTAGATGTGGCTCCATCAATCTTTAGCAAATTAGATATAAGCTACGAAGACCTTTCTTTCTTTAAAGAGATTGGAGCAGTTGGAGTAAGATTAGACTTAGGATTCTCTGGAAATGAAGAGAGTATTATGACTTTTAATGAGCACAACTTATTAGTAGAAATTAATATGAGTCAAGATACAAACTATGTTAATACAATAATGGATTATATGCCGAATGCTGAAAAATTAGTAGGGTGTCATAATTTCTATCCTCATAGATATACAGGGCTTTCAAGAGAGCATTTTAGAAGCTGTAACAAGAGATTTAAAGGTTTCTCTTTAACAACAGCAGCATTTGTAACAGCTCAAACAGGAACATTTGGTCCTTGGCCAGTTAATGATGGGCTTTGCACTTTAGAAGAGCATAGAGATTTACCAATTGAAGTTCAAGGAAGAGAGCTATTCAATGAAGGTATAGATGTAGTTATAATCTCAAATTGCTTCCCGACAGAAGAGGAGCTAAAAAGATTAGCAGATATAAATAAAGAGATGCTAGAGTTAGAGTGTGAAGTTTTCTCTCATATTGGAAACGTTGAAAAAGATATTATTGAAAAAGAGTTACATTTCCATAGAGGAGATATTGGAGAATATGTTGTTAGATCAACTCAATCAAGAGTAAAATATAAAGGAACACATTTTGAATTATATAATCCAACGGATATCAAAAAAGGAGATGTTTTAATTGAATCATCACTTTATGGACAATATGCAGGAGAGTTACATATAGCTAAAAAAGATATGAAAAACTCTGGAAAAACAAGTGTTGTAGGAAGATTAGATTCTAATTATATTGGATTATTAGATAGTGTTAAACCATGGCAAAAATTTAAAATTAAAATAAAAAAATAAGATATCGGTTAGGGAGGATTACAATGGTAGATTTTACAGAAGATGAATTAGAAGAGATAATATTCTCAATTGTTGCATATGCAGGAGAAGCAAAAGGGTGTGCTCATCAAGCATTAGCTTTCGCTGAAGAGGGGAAATTCGAAGAAGCTGAAGAATGTATGAAGGATTGTAATGCAGCTGTATTAAAGGCTCACCATGTTCAAACAGATATGATTCAAAGAGAAGCAGGAGGACAAAAGATACCTTTATCAATTGTTTTCGTTCATGCTCAAGATCATTTAATGACAGCTCTATCTGAAAGAGAGTTAATTAAAAAGATGATTTTATTAAATAAAAGATTATTCGCTTTAGAAAATAAATAAGAAAAAATCCCCTCTTTTGCATTTAGCAATTGGGGGGATTTTTGTTATTTAGTTAAAACACTTCTAAATATTTTTCCAAAATCTTTTTGATAGATTACTTTCTCAAGTGTTCCATTCGGATAAAGTTTTTGAACTGTAATATGAATTCCAGATTCAGCATCTATAAAATCAGAGATTTCATAAATATTCTCGTTAGACTCCCAAGAGTTACCAACTTGAAGAGGAGCTTTTAGTACAGTTTCTTTTTTAGAAAGATCAAGAGAGTTTAAATCTGCATGAGTATCTTCTCCCACAAAAACTAAATCAATAGAATCTTTAGAAATAAGGTATACTCTCTCAACATTAGTAGCAGTATCAGATGTATTTTCAACAACATATTTCATTCCATTCATTTTAACTATCTTACTAGAAGTTTTAGAACCAGCATTTTCAAAACCACCATTATAATTAAAATCTCCAGAAACGAAGAAATCTGACACATTGTAATTTTGAGAGTTGGTACATCCTACAAGAGATAGTAAAAAACCTATTAAAAACATATATTTTTTCATAAAAACCTCCATATTAGTGAAATTATAATATTAATTAATATGATTATACTCCAAAATTTCTTAATCAGCTAGAAAAAAAGAATTTTGTGTAACATATGTTACAGTAAAAAAGAAACTATACTGATATAATAGAGTTATACGAATTAAGAGTTAAAGGGAGAAAAAAATGGAAAAAGTACCAATGTTTTGTTTTCAATGTCAAGAAACAGCAGGAAATAAAGGATGTTCAGTAGTTGGAGTTTGTGGAAAAGCACCAACAACATCAAATCTTCAAGATTTATTAATTTACATAGCGAAAGGTATCTCAATTTTAAGAGAAAATATAACTTTAGAAGATAGATTAAAAGATAAAGAGTTCAACTCAGCAGTTGATTACTATATAACAAACGCACTATTTATAACAATAACAAATGCAAACTTTGATGATGTTATGATAAGTAAAGAGATTTTAAAAGGTTTAGAGTTAAGAGATGAACTAGCAAAAATGCTAAAAACTTTAAATATAACTCAAAAAAGATTAGAAAATCATGATGCAACTTTATTCACAGTTTCAACAATTGAAGAGATGAATAAAAAAGCATTCAATATAGGTGTTCTTTCAACAGAGAATGAAGATATTAGATCTTTAAGAGAGGTTATCACATACGGATTAAAAGGAATGGCAGCTTACTATGAGCATTCTGTAAATTTAGGATATGAGAACTCAGAGATAGTTATGTTTATAGAGAAAGCTCTAGTTTCAACTCTTGATGATAGTTTAGAATTAGGAGATTTAGTAGGATTAACTTTAGAAACTGGAAAATTTGGTGTAGATGTAATGGGTCTTTTAGATTCTGCTAACACTGGAAAATTTGGAAACCCAGAAATGACAGAGGTAAATATAGGAGTTAGAAATAACCCTGGAATATTAATAACAGGTCATGACTTAAATGATATAGTTCAACTTTTAGAGCAAACAGAGGGTACAGGAGTAGATATATATACTCACTCAGAGATGTTACCAGCTCATTACTATCCAGAGTTAAAAAAATATAAGCATTTAGCTGGAAACTATGGAAATGCTTGGTGGAAACAGAAAGAGGAGTTCTCAACTTTCAATGGACCAATTGTATTCACAACAAACTGTATAGTACCTCCAAAAGATGGAGCAAGCTACGAAGGTAAAGTATTTACAACAAACGCTACTGGATTCCCAGGATGGACTAGAGTTGCTGAAAAAGATGGGAAAAAAGATTTCTCAGATGTTATTGAGTTAGCTAAAACTTGTGCATCTCCAACTGAGATAGAAACAGGAAAGATAATTGGTGGATTTGCTCATAATCAAGTTTTCGCTTTAGCAGATAAGGTTATAGATGCAGTTAAGTCAGGAGCTATAAGAAGATTCTATGTTATGGCTGGATGTGACGGAAGAATGAAATCTAGAGATTATTATACTGAGTTTGCTCAAAACTTACCAAAAGATACAGTTATTTTAACTGCTGGATGTGCTAAGTATAAATATAATAAATTAGATTTAGGAGATATCGGTGGAATTCCAAGAGTTTTAGATGCAGGGCAATGTAATGATTCTTACTCATTAGCATTAATAGCTTTAAAATTAAAAGAGGTATTCGGATTAGAAGATATTAATGAGTTACCAATAGCTTATAATATTGCTTGGTATGAGCAAAAAGCTGTAATCGTTTTATTAGCTTTATTACATTTAGGTGTAAAAAATATAAACTTAGGACCAACAATTCCTGCATTCTTATCTGGAAATGTTTTAAACGTTTTAATTGATAACTTCAATATAGGAACTATCAGTAATGTAGAGGATGATCTTAAAAAATTCTAAAAAAGTAGAGAAAAATTGTAAAGTATAGTATAATATATAAAATACTCTAAAAATTTAAGGAGGATATTATGCAAGACTACAATGATTTATTGAAAGAAAATTTAGAATGGGTAGAAAAAAAATTAAATTTAGATAAAGATTATTTCCAAAATTTATCTAAAGGGCAGAAGCCACCATTTTTATATATTGGATGCTCAGATAGTAGAATGCCGATTGATACCTTTACACAAAGTGAACCTGGAAGTTTCTTTATTCATAGAAATATAGCTAATCAAGTATTTTCTAATGATATGAATTTTCTAGCTACTCTAGAGTATGCTGTTGAACAGTTAGAAGTAGAGCACATAATTGTTTCTGGACACTATGAGTGTGGTGGAATAAAAACAGCACATGATAAGTGTAGACACTCGTCTATAATCTCAAGTTGGTTAATGCCAATAAAGAAAATTCAGGTAGAGCATAGAGATGAGCTTGAAAAATTAGGTTCTGAAGAGAAAAGATTAGATAGATTAACAGAGCTAAATGTATTGGAACAATTAAAACATATATTTGAGTTATCAGTTATAAGAAATAAAATTGAGAGTGGAAGATATCCAAGAATTCATGGATGGATTTTAGATATTAGACATGGAAAAATAGTAGAGATAGAGATTCCGTATGAAGAGTGGAAAGAAAAAGGAATTATTCCTAAAGAGTATAAAATTTAAAAAAGATATAATATAGAAAAAAAGCTGAGCAGGGGGGAGTGCTCAGCTTTTTTTTAGACGCTTTTATTGCTGAATAAAAGTGTCGTTAGTGGGGGGATTTTTATTGGGAAATCAGTAGATGAATCTGTTGGAACGATTAGGGATTCATTCCAAAGATATATGTCAGTCGTAATATTATTACTAAATTCACCAATAAATTCCTTTAAATTTAATTTAAAAATTTTAGATTTATTAGGATTTCTATTAGTTAGTACTCCTATAAAATCTTTTGTATCAGGTAAATATCTAATATATCCGAAAATATCAGGATGTAGTGAGAAAAATTTAACTTTTCCTCTTTTTAAAATTTTAGAACTATTTCTTAAAGCTGTAATTTTTTTATACCACTTTAAGAGCTTTTTGTCCTCATCTCCCCAAGGATAAGTTCTTCTATTATCTGGATCTTTTCCACCCTCAACTCCAACTTCATCTCCATAATATATAACTGGAACCCCTGGAAGTGTGAATTGCATTAAACTTAAAGATTTTAAAATTCTATCTGTTGCATTGTTGAAACATTGAGGCTCAATCTCATATTCATAAAGAAGCTCTTTTACACAAGTTTTTATTCTTTTTACATCATGACTTCCTAAAAGATTATATAAAGAGAAGTAGTTTTCTTCTGGATAATTCTCTTTTAAAGAGTTCATATGTTTACAAAGAGTTTCACTGTCAATTGAACCGTTGTAGAAGTTCAATAGATTTGTTCTTAAAGGATAATTCATAACAGAATCAAGCTGTTTTCCATTGAAATATTCTCTACGCTGCCCATAACTTATCTTATTACTAGCATCTTCCCAAACCTCTCCGATTACAACAGACTCAGGATCCATCTTTTTACACTTATATTTTAAATTTTCGATAAAGAAACTAGGTAATTCATCTGCAACATCTAATCTCCATCCTTTAATTCCTGTTTTCATCCAATGACTAATAACACTATTTTCACCTTCAATAATATATTTCAAGAAAGTAGGTTCAAGCTCATTTGTACAAGGAAGGTCTTTGATTCCCCACCAAGAATCATAGTCATAAGGATAGTTTTCAAATCTAAACCATGGGAAAAATGGTGAAGTTTTAGATTTACTTGCTTCTTTAAAATATAAACTGTCTTTTCCAGTATGGTTAAAAACACCATCTAAAATAGTATAGATACCACGTTTTTTACACTCTTTAACCATATCTTTAAAGTCTTTTAAAGTTCCAAGCATAGGCTCTATATTATGATAGTTATTTGTATCATATCTATGATTACTTGTAGCCTCAAATACTGGATTAAGATATAGTGCATCAATATTTAGTTCCTTTAAATAATTGATATTTTTAGTAATTCCTTTTAAATTACCACCATAAAAATCCCACCTAATAATCTCTTGTTTACTATTTTTTATATACATAGGTAAATCAGTCCATTTACCATATATAAAACTATTATCTTTTGTAGCATTCAATCTTCCATCAGAGTTTCCATTACAGAATCTATCAGGAAAAATTTGATATACAATACTTTCTTTAAACCATTTTGGAGAGGGATTATTTTTATAGAATAGAGTAACTTGATAGTCAATTGGATGACTTTCATAAATACTACCAATACCACCTAAACCTTGGTGATTATTTCCGTAGTAAAGAATTCTATTGTCGTTTCCAAGAGAGAATTTAAAATGGTAAAAAATTGTTTTAGGAAGAGTGGGGGTTTTAAAATTAAGAGACCAGACTATATAGTCACGGTCTCCTATCTTTTTCTCTTTCTTTTTAAAAAATTTAAATTCAGATTCTTTACCATTTTTTAATATCAAGCTGACATCTAAACAATTTATAAAAACCTCTGTAAGAATGTTAAAAGTAATATTGTCTCCACAAGGAGTAGCACCAAAAGGTGCTTTAAACTCTTCATCTTGAGAATTGAATAAAATAGAATCTTCATTTAAAGAATAAGAAAGACTATTCACCTTTTTTCGCCTCCTTAATATGCCAGATATCTTCAGCATAATTTCTGATACTATTATCAGAAGAGAATTTACCTGAATGAGCGATATTTGCTAGACACATTTGAAGCCAACCTTTTCTATTTTCATAAAGTGTGTTTATTTTAAATTGAGCATCAACATATGCAGGGAAATCTTTTAAAACAAAATATGGATCTCCTTCACCGAAGATGTGATTTAAAATATCATTGAATTCACCTTTATTTTCAGAGAATGTACCATCTGATAATTGATGAATAATCTTTTGTAAGTCATGATTAGAATCTAGAACCTCTTTGAAGTTGTAAGTTCTATTATGTTCTAACTCCATAACTTCTTGAGATGTCAATCCAAATATAACAATGTTGTCATCTCCAACTTCATCATATATCTCAACATTTGCACCATCAAGAGTAGCTAATGTTATAGCACCATTCATCATAAGTTTCATATTTCCAGTTCCAGAAGCTTCTTTAGAAGCAGTAGAGATTTGCTCACTTACATCTCCCGCAGGAATTATAAGTTCAGCAATAGAAACACCATAGTTTTCAAGGAAAACAACTTTAATTTTGTTTCTAATACTAGCATCATTATTTACAACATCAGCAACAGACGTTATAAGTTTTATAATGTTTTTAGCTAAATAGTATGAAGGTGCAGCTTTAGCTCCAAAGAAGAATGTTCTAGGAACAATATCTAATTCTGGATTTTTCTTTAATTCATTATATAAATACATGATGTGGAAAACATTAAGAAGTTGTCTTTTATATCCATGCAATCTTTTTATTTGAACATCAAATATAGAGAAAGGATTGATATCAATATTATAATTTCTCTTAACAAAGTGAACAACTTTTTCTTTGTTTTGAAGTTTAATTTTTTCTAACTCTCCTAAAACATCATCATCATTTGTAGATCTTAATAAATTTATAAACTTATTAGTATCTTCAATACACTCAGATCCACTATTTTCAATTACTAATTTATATAACTCAGGATTAGCATTTTTCAGCCATCTTCTATGAGTTATTCCATTAGTTTTATTATTGAACCTCTCTGGATAGAATAGATAGAAATCTCTAAGTTCACGATTTTTTAAGATTTCAGTATGTATTTTTGCAACTCCATTAACAGAGTGAGAACCAACAATAGCTAAATTTGCCATTCTTACTTCACCATGATTTATTATTCTCATAGAGTTAATTTTATTTTGATCGTTGTTATACTTTTTACTAATCTCTTCACAGAATCTTCTATCAATTTCTTCTATAATCATAAGAATTCTAGGAACAGTTTTCTTGAACATATCGTAAGGCCATTTTTCCATAGCTTCTGATAAAATAGTATGATTTGTATAAGCTAAAGTTTTAACTGTAATATCCCAAGCAGTATCCCAATCTAAACCTTCTTCATCAAGTAAAAGTCTCATAAGTTCACCTACAGCTATAGCTGGATGAGTATCGTTAATGTGAATTCCAATAAAATCTGAAAGTCTATGAATAGGTTGCTTTAATTTTTTGTATCTTTTTAAAATAGTTTGAAGTCCAGCACTTACAAAGAAATATTCTTGTTTAAGACGTAGAAGTTTACCTTGGAAACTAGAGTCATCAGGATATAAAATTTGTGAAATAGCTTCAACAGCATATTTTCTATCAATATACTTTTGATAATCTCCTTTTTGTAATCCTCCTAAATCAATCTCTTCATCAGGTAATTCAGCACTAAAAAGTCTTAAAGTATTAACGGTTTCTTTGTTAGAACCTAAAATAGGAATATCGTAAGGTACAGCAACAATTTCTTCACAACCAGAGTAAATTGGCTCTAACCCATGATGAGTTTTAGTTAAACTAACGTTTCCACCAAATTTAATAACCACACTTTTTTCGGGTTTTTTAATCTCCCAAAGAAAATCCTCTTTAAGCCAGTTGTTTAAAAGTTCTTTTTGATAACCGTTTACAATTTTTTGATTGAAAAGTCCGTGTTTAAATCTGATTCCACATCCGTGGCCAGGGAAACCTAGAGATGCTAGTGAGTCCATAAAGCAAGCAGCAAGTCTACCAAGTCCTCCATTTCCAAGAGCAGGATCAGGCTCAAGAGCTAAAAGCTCTTCTAAATCAATACCTAAATCTCTTAATCCATCTTTAACAGTTTCTCTGATATCTAAGTTTAAAAGGTATGAATTTAGAAGTCTTCCAATTAAAAACTCCATTGAAAAGTAATAGATTTGTTTTGATTGTTTTTTTGCATAATTATTATTAGTATCAGCCCACATTTCAGTTATGTAGTCTCTAACTAATTTACCAAGAGCCAAATATTTGTGTTCTAAAGATGCTTCTGTAGGTGTCTGTGCAAATGTTAATATAAGTCTCTTTGAATAGTCTTCTTTAAATTGGTTTTTATTTAATTTCATAAAAGTCCTCCGTAAAGTGATTTGTATTTCTTTGCAGACTCCTTCCATTCGGAATTGTATTTCATAGCTGATCTAGTAAGGGCAGTCCACGCTTTTTTATTTTCATAGAAGACTTTAGCTGCAGCCTCTAATTTGAATAACATATCATGAGCATTATAATTTTGGAAAACAAAACCAGTTCCACCAAAGGTATCTGGATTGAAATCAAGAACAGTATCTTTTAAACCACCAGTTTCTCTAACTAAAGGAATAGTTCCGTATCTCATAGCTGTAAGTTGTCCAATTCCACAAGGTTCAAAAAGTGAAGGCATTAAGAATAAGTCAGCAGCACCGTAAATCTTTCTAGCTAGTTCGTCACTGAAAGTAATGTTAGCTGATAATTTGTTAGGGTGAGTATATGAATAATAGTTGAATAAATCTTCATACTGAACATCTCCAGTTCCTAAAACAACAAACTGTAAATCAATATTTAGAATATCATCCATTACCCATTTTATAAGATCAAGTCCTTTTTGGCTTACTAAACGTGAAACTAGTCCAACCATAAAGACATTTTTATCAACAGGAAGACCTAATCTTTTCTGTAACTCTAGTTTATTTTCAGTTTTACTTTTAAGATTAGCAAGTCCGAATTTAGAATAAAGTTTTTCATCTTTTCTAGGATCGTAAAGAGTATAATCAATACCATTTACAATTCCTTGAACTTTATCTCCAAGTTCAACAATAAGACCATTTAATCTTTCTCCATAGAATGGATATGTAATCTCTTTTGAATAAGTTTCACTAACAGTAGTTACAGCATCAGAGTAAATAAGCCCTCCTTTCATAAATGAAACACCATCGTAAAATTTAAGTTTATCTTCAGAGTAGAAAGAATCATCAAGTCCAAGTAGTTCACCTAAAATATTTTTAGAGAAAACTCCTTGATATTTTAAGTTATGTATTGTGAAAACAGTTTTTGTATTTTTTAAAAGTTCATCTTCAGAGTAAAAAGTTTTTAAAAGGACAGGAATCATTCCAGTATGCCAGTCATTACAGTGAATAACATCAGGTGCAAAATTTGGAATATGTTTTATAGCTTCTAAAACACCTCTACAATAGAATGAGAATATCTCTCCATCATCATAGTGTCCGTAAGGAACGTGTCTTTTAAAATAGTATTCGTTATCTAAAAAATAAAAATCGACACCATCATGTTCTAAATGAAAAAGTCCAGCGTATTGATTTCTCCAACCAACTGGAACAGTGAACGAAGCTACAAATTTCATCTCATCAATAAATTTTTGAGGTATTTTTCCATTTTTAGGAAGAATTACCTTTGCATTAACCCCGACTTTTGTTAAAGCTTTAGGAAGAGCTAAGGAAACATCCCCTAGCCCTCCAACCTTTAAAAATGGATCTGCTTCTGAAGTAGCAAAAAGTAGATCTAAATTTTTCATATTTTTTCCTCCCCGTGTATATTAAAATTTATATTTTTTTTGAATAACAAGAGGATAGAAAGGATTTCCTTCTAGCTCTGTGCTTTCTAAAACTACATGCTTATCAACAATAACATTTTTTAAGTGAGTACCAGCTTTAATAGTACAGTTTTGAAGAATGATACAATTTTCAACAGAAGCACCATTTTCAACAGTAACATATCTTGAAAGAACACTATTATTAACAATACCATCTATTAAACATTCGTTAGAAACTATAGAGTTTTTAACAACAGCTTTACTTAGATAGTGAGTAGGAATAGAATCCTTAACTTTACTGAATATAGGTCTGTTTTCATTGAAGAAAATTTCTTTTAAAATATTAGTATGAATTAAATCCATGTTAGTTCTAAAGTAATTAGCTAAAGAGTTTAAACAAGAAAGATATTCTTTATGCTCAAAACCACCAATATTTAAGTTGTTTTTACTTCTGTAAATAACATCTTTTAAATTTAAATCTCTAGTTGGCTTAGATAAAATCAATGACATTAAAAGAGATTTTTTCATTAAAAATATCTCAGCAGAAATATTTAGATTTTTTTTAGGTAATAAATTAGAGAAAACTCTATTTAAGTGATTTTTTTCATTGAATTCTAAAATATCACATCCCATAAAGTTTTCATTAGCATTTTCAATTGTTTTATAGATAACTGTAATATCGTTATCAGAAAGTTCATGGAATCTCATTGCTTTTTCTAGATCGATATTAGCAATCATATAAGTTGGAGCGATAACAACCATATCTTCTTTATTTTCTAAAAGGTCATCAAGATTTTCTATTAAAAGCTCTGTATTAGTAGTTGAATCACTTGTGTGAATAGTAAGTCCACCATTTTTTCTATTTAAACCCCAAGATTTAGATACATCTAAGTGGTTTTTTAAAGAACGACAGTTTTTATTTGTAAGAACATGTATGTTTTTAACACCAGCATTTTTCATATATGAAAGAGGAAAATCAATAGCACGATATTTTCCACCTAAAGGAACAGTAGCTATTCCTCTGTTTTCTGTTAAAGTTTTTAAAAGCTCTCTACTCTCGAAAGATGTTATGATTCCAGTATATTTTGATAGCATTATTTATCCTCCCCAGTAATAAATAAAATTTCGTCAGATTTTCCGAATTTTTGATTTTCTTCAACAACAGCTTTTTCACCTAAAATAATTCTATCAATAAAACTTTCTTTTTTAATGATAGCACCAGCTAAAACCACACTGTTATGAACTTTTGCGCCCTCTTCAACAACAACACCAGCAGAAAGAACAGAGTTGATAACTTCACCTTTAATAATACATCCCTCTGAAATTATAGAGTTTTTAATATTAGCAGTTTCTTCTAGTATATGACCAGGTTTATTTGTTGCTTGAGAGTAAATTCTCCAATTTTTATTGAATAAATCTATAGGATTTGAACTATCTAATAAATCCATATTTGATGCCCATAAACTTTCGATAGTTCCAACATCTTTCCAGTATCCAGAGAAAGGATATGCCATTAATTTTTGACGTTGCTCTAGAAGATTAGGGATTATATTTTTACCGAAATCTTTCTCTGAGTTTATATCAAGTTGATCTTCTCTTAAAGCTTTTTTAAGAACAGACCAGCTAAAGATATAAATACCCATACTTGCTAAAGTACTTTTTGGTTGTTTTGGCTTTTCATCGAATTCATAAATTTCACCAGATTCAGTTGTATTCATAATTCCAAAACGAGAAGCTTCGTCTAATGGAACATCAATTACAGCAACAGTTGCAGCAGCACCTTTAGCTATATGGAAATCAAGCATCTTATCGTAATCCATTTTATAGATATGGTCACCAGAAAGAATAAGAACATATTCAGGATCATACATATCAATATAATTTTCATTTTGGAATATAGCATCAGCAGTTCCCTTATACCAACAGTTTTCACTTTCAGTTGAGTATGGAGGTAAAATACTAACTCCTGCTCCTTCAATATCTAAATCCCAAGAGCTTCCAATTCCAATATGCTTGCTTAGAAGAAATGGTTTGTATTGAACCAGAACTCCAACAGCGTCAATACCTGAGTTAACACAGTTACTTAAAGGAAAATCAATAATTCTATATTTTCCTCCAAAAGGTACTGCAGGTTTTGCAACGTCTTTCGTTAATTTTTTTAATCTACTTCCTTGCCCCCCGGCTAAGATCATAGCAATCATTTTCTTTTTCATAATGTTAAATCCCCCTTTTCTTGAATACTGGTTTTAAAAATAAAGTACATAGTGGAGCTATATTAATTGAAATAGAGAAAGGTTGTTCATCTAATTCTCTATTTATTGGCTTAATTGTGTGTGGATTCAATCGGTTTCCACCACCAAAAATATCTTTATCACTATTAAAAACTTCAACATATTCAGCCATTCTAGGAACGCCAATAGAATGATTAATATATTCGTTTTTAGTAAAGTTACAAACAACTAGAATAAAATCTTCAGGATTATCGCCTTTTCGAATAAAGGTTACGAGTTTCTGAGAGTGATTTTTATGATTCACCCATTCAAATCCATCGTGAGATGAATCTTTTTCCCAAAGAGCAGGTTCTGATTTATAAAATTCATTAAGTTTTCCAACATAGGTTTTTAAAGAGTCATGCTGAGGATACTTTAAAAGCTTCCATTCAAGTTCTTCATAACATCTCCATTCTATGAACTGTCCAAACTCTCCACCCATAAATATTAATTTTTTCCCAGGATGTCCAATCATAAATCCATAGAACATTCTAAGAGAATCAAATTTTTGTAGATAATCTCCACTCATTCTATCAATAAGAGATTTTTTTCCATGTACAACCTCATCATGAGATAGTGCTAATACATAGTTCTCACTGAAAGCATACATAAGAGAAAATGTTAATAAATTTTGATGTTTTTCTCTTTCACAAGGTGAATAAGACATATATTTCAACATATCGTTCATCCAGCCCATATTCCATTTATAGTTAAATCCAAGTCCACCCTTATAGCTTGGGGCGGTAACTAAAGGCCAAGAAGTAGCTTCTTCAGCAATCATCAAAGGATTTTTGTAAAGTTTAAAAATAATTTCGTTGAGTGTTCTTAAAAAATCAATAGCTTCTAGCTTAGCATCTCCACCTAAAGAGTTTTTTAAACCTGTTTTTTCACGGGCATACTCTAGATATAAAAGATTTGAGATTGCATCAGCTCTAATTCCATCGATATGAAAATGTTCAAATAAGAATGTTGCACTAGATAATAAAAAGTTTTTTACAAAGGGTTTTGTGAAGTCAAAATTAGCTGTTCCCCACACTGGATTTTCCCCCAAAATCTCGTGGTCATATTCGAATAAAGGTGTTCCGTCAAACTTGTACAATCCGTGGGCATCTTTACAAAAATGTCCAGGAACCCAATCAAGAATTACCCCAATTCCTGCTTTATGACAATGATTAACTAAATATTTAAAATCTTCAGGAGTTCCGAATCTACTAGTTATAGAAAAATAACCAACACCTTGATATCCCCAAGAAGCATCTAAAGGATGTTCTGTAAGAGGCAATATTTCAATATGTGTAAAACCTGTTTCTAAAATATAAGGTACAAGCTCATTAGCTATTTCTCTATAACTTAGAAATTCACTACCATCTTCTGGACCTTCACCTCTATTGTAGTTTCTTTTCCAAGAACCTAGGTGAAGCTCATAGATACTAATTGGTTTTTTATAGATATTCTCTTCTGCTCTTTTGTCTAACCAATTTTCATCATCCCATTCGAAGGGTTTAAAAGGGTTATAAACAATTGAAGCTGTATTAGGTCTTACCTCAGAATAGAAAGCAAAAGGATCACTTTTTAAAAATATTTGTCCATTGCTATCCGCAATTTCAAATTTATAAATATTTCCCTCTTTTAAATGAGGTATGAATAAAGACCAAATTCCTGTGTCTGAATTTTTTGTCATGTAATGATTTTTACCGTTCCAGTTATTAAAATCTCCAACAACTGAAATCTTTATAGCATTTGGTGCAAATAAGGAAAAGAAAACTCCTGTTGTTCCATCGATTTTCTTGATATGTGCTCCGAATTTTTTATAAAGAGTATAATCCATAGAATTTTTCCCCCTCTATTTCTTAAATTATTTTTATTATAATACATTATTTTACAAAAAGATATAGTTTTTCTTTTAAAAAATAAAAAAAAATAAAAAAATAAAAAAGAAATTCAGTAAAAACATAGTAATATGTAAAAATACTATTTTTTTTAATTTGGAGGTTTATAATGGTTTTATATACAAGATATATGATCTTAATGTTTTTTATTTATACAAATTTATTTTCTATAAACACTAAGAAAATTGCACTAACTTTTGATGATGGACCAAGAATAAAAATCACCGAAGAGATTTTAGAGGTTTTGAGAGAGAATGAAGTTAAAGGAACTTTTTTTATCTTAGGGTCGAATGGAAAAAAATTACCAGATGTTTTACAAAAGATACATGATGATGGTCATCAACTTGCAAATCATTCTTATAATCATCCTAATTTAAGAAAAATGACAGTAAAAGAGATTGAAACAGAATTGAAGCAGACAAATTTGATTATTTCTAATATAACAGGTGAAGAAGTTAAGTACTTTAGACCTCCTTTTGGATCTTTAGGAAAAGTTCAAAAAGAGGAATTGAAAAATAATTTAGGGATGGATTCTGTGATGTGGAATGTCTCTCCTCAAGACTGGGAAAAAACTTCAGATGCAGAGTATATTGAAAGTTTTTTACTTCAAAATGCTAAAAAAAACGGAATAGTTTTGTTACATGATTATAGCAAGACTGCCCAAGCATTGAGGGGGGTAATACCTAAATTAAAAGAGGAAGGGTATGAGTTTGTAACAATAGAAAATTTTTATAAAAAATAAAAAGCTATTTACTTTTTGAAATAAAAATTGTATAATAAGCGTAGAGTAATAATATAAGTTTTAAAATTTTTAGAAGAGAAACCATTGGTAACTTGAGTTTGTTTAACCTCTGATTTAAAGATTAAGATTTGTAGAGTTATAAAAAATAATTTATGGAGGTATCAAATGAAAGGTACAGTTAAATGGTTCAACGAAGAAAAAGGATTCGGATTTATCACTGGTGAGGACGGGAAAGATGTATTCGCACACTTCTCTCAAATCAAAAAAGATGGATTCAAGAAGTTAGTAGAAGGAGAAGAAGTTACTTTTGATGTAGTTCAAGGTGACAGAGGACCTCAAGCATCTAACATCGTAACTGTAAAGTAATGATAATTCAAACCTTAGAACTTTGTTCTAAGGTTTTTTTTTGCTCAAAAATAAAAAATAAAAAAGGAAAAAGAATAATTTTTTTGAAATAAACTAAAAGCTATAAAATTTTAATATCTATGGAGGGTTTTATGAAAAAAATATTATTTTCTTTAACTTTACTTTTAGGGAGTTTAACTTTCTCTCAAAATCAGCCTTTAATTATAGGAATGGAATTAGCATATCCACCTTTTGAAATGTCTGATGAAAATGGAAAACCTTCGGGAATAAGTGTTGATATGGCATATGCTCTTGGAGAATTTATGGGGAAAGATGTAATAATAGAGGATATGTCTTATGGAGGACTTATTCCAGCTTTAAAAACAAAAAAAGTAGATGCGATAATCTCATCTATGTCTATAACAGAGGAGAGAAAATTATCTGTTAATTTCTCAAAACCTTATGCTAAAAGTTATTTAGCTATGCTTGTAAATAATAAATCAGGTATAGAAAAATCGACTGATTTAAATGTTAAGGGTAAAAAAGTAGCTGTAAAAAAAGGAACTAGTGGGCATACAGTTGCACAAAAATATTTCCCAAATGCTGAAATATTAGTTTTTGATAAAGAGAGTGCTATTGTTTTAGAAGTATCACAAGGAAAAGTAGATGCGTTCATATACGATCCGTTAACAATATATAAAAATTGGACTAGAAATTCAGAAACAACAACACCATTGTTAGAGCAATTTGAAACAGAATCTCAACCTTGGGCAGTTGCATACAGAAAAGGTGAAGATGATTTAGGAGCTCAAATAGATGAGTTTATTGAAGAGTATAAAGCTAAAGGTGGATTTAATGAACTAGCAGATAAATATTTAGGTGAAGAGAGAGCTTTCTTTAAACAGAAAAATGTACCTTTCTTCTTTGATTAATAAGAGTTATGAATATTTTAAAAAAGATATTTTTTAAAAAGAAAAAAGAAAAATTAACTCCACTTTTAAAATGGTTTAATGTAATAGTTGTTACAATATTTGTATTAGGAGTTTTTCATTTTGCTTTTAGTACAATAGATTATCCATATAATTGGGAAACAATAATAGAAAAATACAAATATAAATTCTTTTTAGGATTTACTATGACATTAATGATTTCTATTTTTTCATTATTTGCAAGTTTTGTAATTGGAACACTATTAGTGATTGGTCAAAGAGGTAGTTTTTTACCGACGTATTATTTTTGTAAAGGATTTACAGAGATGATTAGAGGGACTCCTTTAATAGTTCAAATATATCTATTTTTTTATGTGATAGGAACAGCTTTTGGTATACATAATCGTTATTTGATGGGAACTATAATTATGGGAATATTTTCAGGAGCTTATGTATGCGAAATTTTACGTAGTGGTATAGAAAGTATAGATAAAGGTCAGTTAGAAACAGCTAAAGCATTAGCTTTTACTCGATTTCAGACATATAGATATATAATATTACCACAAGTAATTAAAAGAGTTATGCCTCCATTAGCTGGTCAATTTGGAAGTTTAATAAAGGATTCATCACTTTTATCTATAATAGCTGTAAATGAATTTACTAAAAATGTTCAAGAAGTAGATTCTTTAACATTTTCACCAATAGAAAATTACTGTATTTTAGCAGTAGGATATCTAATTTTGACATATCCGATATCTCATTTTTCTAAATACTTAGAGAGAAGGTATAGCTATGGAAATTAAAATAGAAAATTTATACAAAGCTTTTGGAGAGCAGATTGTTTTAAATAATTTGAATTTAAATTTAGAAGATGTTAATTCAATAGTTATAATTGGTCCTTCTGGTGGTGGAAAGTCAACATTACTCAGAATTTTAGCAGGACTCGAAACTTTAGATAAGGGTAAAATCAGTTTAAATGAAGAGTTTATTCCTGAGTTAGAGGATGAGTTGCATGAATATAGAAAAGGAATTGGAGTTGTATTTCAAGCATTTAATCTCTTTCCACATCTAACAGCTTTTAAAAATATTGTGTTACCTTTACAAAAAGTTCATCAAATATCAGAGAATGAATCTTTTAATAGAGCTGAAAAACTATTAACTAGATTTGGATTATATGAGCATAGAGAAAAATACCCGCATCAACTTTCTGGTGGGCAACAGCAAAGAGTTGCAATAGTGAGAGCACTTTCACTAAAACCTAAAGTTTTATTATTAGATGAACCAACATCAGCTTTAGATCCAGCTTTAACAAAAGAGATTTTAGAGACTATAAAAGAGTTGAGAAAAGATAAGAAAGATATGATTCTTGTGACTCATGAGATGGATTTTGCAAAAGGTGTAGCTGATTGTGTAATATTTGTAAGTGGTGGAAAAGTTGTAGAATTTGGTTCGCCAGATATTATTTTTAATAATCCTGTAACAGATGAATTAAAGAGGTTTTTAAGCAAATAAACAGAAAGAGTATAGTTAAGCTATGCTTTTTCTGTTTTTTTTAGTAGTGAAATGTGCTATTATTATAGTATAAAGAAAGAAGAATAAGGAGAAAAAAGATGAAATTTTTTAACAAATTAGTATTTTTTTTAATATTTAGTTTCTCTCTTTTTGCTACTCATAACCCTTCTCCGACTAGAGTTAACTCTAAAGAGGATAAGATTAAAGAGATTGAAAAGCAATTAGAAGAACTAGATTTAAAAAGAAAAAATTTAGAAAGTTTAAAGACGGTATTTTTAAAAAGTCCTAAAAATACACGACCTAAAGTAGGGTTGGTATTAAGTGGAGGTGGAGCAAAAGGAGCTGCACACATAGGGGTTTTAAAGACTCTTGAAAAATACAATATACCAATTGACTATGTTGTTGGAACAAGTGCTGGAAGTATAATAGCAGCTATGTACTCTGTGGGATATACTCCAGAGGAGATAGAAAAAACTGTTACAGAACTACAGTTTTTTGAACTGTTTAGAAATGCTTCAAATAGAGATTTAGAGGGAATTGTTCAAAAAACACAATCAAATAAATATCCACTTACAATCTCTCTAGACAAAGATTTTAATTTGTCACTACCTATGGGAGTTTTGAATGGAGAGTATATCTATTTAGAGTTGAAAAAAATCTTCTCTAGAGCAGAGGGAGTAAAAGATTTTAAAGATTTCCCAATTCCATTTAGAGCTATGACAACAAATTTACAAAATGGTGAATCTGTGGCAATAGATAGTGGAGATCTAGCTCTGGCAACATTAAAAAGTATGGCTATACCAACATTTTTAGATCCAATTAGAGATGGTGATAAATATTATGTGGATGGTGGAGTTGCTGATAACTTCCCAATATTACAAGCTATGAATATGGGTGCTGATATAGTTATAGGTGTAGATATAGCTGCAGACCCAATTGTGATAGGTGACAATTCAAATATCGTTCAAATATTAGATAAATTAGCAGCTTATAATGGTGATAAAAATACAGAGGTACAGTCTCATTACCCTGATATTCTTATAACTCCAGATGTAAAAAAGCACAGTACTTTAGATTTTGATAATTTACCAGGTTTAGTAAAAGAGGGAGAGATTGCAACTGAAAGTTTAGAGTATGCTCTTTCTAAATTGGTCGATAAAAATGAGTTTAATAAATTAAAAACTATGAAAGCTCAATTTAATAATAAATCGTTCAGTGTTAATAAAATTAAAATGTCTGGAAATAACCTTTTAACAGAAAAAGAGGTAGAAAAATTAAAGCCTGTAAATGGTGAATTAACAGTTAAAGATTTAAATCTATGGGTTGAAAAAATTTATGCAAAAAATTATGTGGATAGAGTATTTTATAGCATAGATGGTGATACATTGAATTTAACTGTAAAAGAAAAAATGGATACAAAATTAAAAGCAGGTGTTTTTTATGTATCTAACTATGGGGCAGGTTTAGAAGCAGTAGCAGAAGTTCCTGTATTTAACAAATTTAATCTATCACAAAAAAATTATACAATCAAAACAGAATTTTCAAAGTATCCTAAAATATCACTAACAGATATGACACAATATAATTTTATGAATCATAATTTATTGGTATCTGTAGATGTTGGATATGGTTTAAATCCACTATTTTTATATAGAGATGGGGATAATATTTCAACTTATAGAAACAATATATTCACAACAGAATTATCAGTTGGAACAACAATATTTAACAACATAATAGCTGGATATACGTTAGGATTTAAAAATATGGATACAGACTATCAATCAGGTGAAAAATTAAATAACTTCTCAAACTTTAAAAAAGATGGAAGTTATATTTCAAATACATTTAGCTTCTATTTTGATTCAATGAATCAAGCTGAATATGCAACAAATGGTTCAAATGCTTTATTACAAGCATTTACAGAAACAAATCCAAAATCAGGAGATACTTATGAAGGGTATTCATTGATGAGCAAGAAATATGTAACACTAGGAAAAAAATGGTCTCTTAATGCAGGGATAAGTGGAGGTCAGATGTATAATGCTGAAAACACACCTCTTTCTGAACTGTTTAAACTTGGTGGATTAAGAAGTAATCCGCTAATAAGAAACTATTCGTTCACAGGATTACCAATAGCTGGAGTATATACAGATAACTTCTTTATTGCTTCATCTGGATTACAGTATGAAATCGTTCAAAATTTACATTTAAACTTTAATTATAATCTAGGAACATATAACTTTGGTTCTGGATTTGAGAGTAAAAAAGATATTTGGGAAAGACAGGAGCATGGATACGGAGTTGGAATTGGTTGGGATACATTCTTAGGACCGATGGACTTTGTAGTATCAAACGATATTTTAAACAATGGTGCTTTATTCCAAGTGCATATAGGATATATTTTCTAAAAAAATGTTCACACAAATTTGTGTGAACATTTTTTAATATATGTATATTTTAATTTCAGATTCCTCGTTATTTTTCCAATTTATAAAAATACTTAATTCTGAATTTTTAAAGTTTAAAATCTTATTATCATTTAGTAGTAAAAAATCTTGTAAAAATTTCTCGGAAAAAAAGGAAGTATCTAATAAAAGTCCAGGCTTAAATTTTTCTAATTCAGAAAGAAAAGTCTTTTTCAATTCCTTAACTGAACGAAAGTTATTCTTTATATGGATAACAGGTTCAATATCTTTTAAATCTAATTTTTTAAAACTAGCTTTTAAAACTTCATCGAAACTTAATAAACTTTTTTTATAAATCTTTTTTATTTTAAAACAAGTCTGGAATGTCTTATCGTAACCATGATTTTGAATACCATTTTTTAAAATTGAATAAACTTCAGCAATATCATTTATATCAGATTTAATCATAAATAAAATACTTTTCAGTTTCATATCATCGTTAGTTTTAAAAATTTCATTTTCAAATAAAAACTTGATACCTATAATTTTGTTATTTTGATTTGATCCGCTTTTAATTTTTTCATATTTTATTTTATATGAATATTCTAAATCTTTAATTAAAGGTTTTATTAAATTTTTTTCAAAGTCAAAGAAACGTTCATATTTATTATCTGAACCAAGAATATCTTTAAAACTTTCAATTTTAACTTCAAAACTTTTTTTTAGAATGAAGTTTGAAATAAAATAGCAATAAAACTTATATGTTGGTTTGTTGTAAAAACTATATAAAATTTTAACATGTTTTGAATATTTAAATTCTTTTGGTAATTGAATAAAAGTCTCACTATTATTAATTAAAAAAGCATTAATTAAATTGAATGCTCCTGAAAAATAATCATTTGAGTCGTTAAAAGTATAACTAATCGATTTTTTAGAGATTTTATCTAAAAAATTATTTAATTCTTCAGAATTTAACTTTAATAATAAATTAAGTTCATTTGTTAATATTTTAATTTTTAAATTATCTGTTTTTAAAAAATTTTTAAGAAGAAAGCTTAAAAATAAACGTTCTGATTTATTTAAATTTGAATTTAAATTAAGCTTAAAATCAGCATTTGTAATCCTTTTGTTAAAATTATCCATATGATAAAACATAAAAAGCCCCCGTATTTTAAATTTTTTTCAAGAAATAATTGCTAAAGTAAACGAAAATAGATGTAAAAATTGTAAGTTCTAAAACTATTATACAGAAAAACAGACGAAAAAAATATCTTTTTTTCAAAAATTTGACTTTTAATGTGTAAAAATAGTATATTAATATCAACAAAAGAACAAAATTGGAGGTTTTAATTATGGTAAAAATTTTATTAGCATGTAATGCAGGAATGTCAACAAGTCTATTGGTTAACAAAATGAAGAAAATTGCAGCAGAAAATAAATTTGAAGCTGAAATAAATGCAGTTCCAGAATCTTGTGCGGCTGATCATTTTAATGATATAAACATATTACTTTTAGGTCCGCAAATAAAATATTTAGAATCTAAAATGAAAGAGTTAGCAGATGGAAGATTTCCAGTAGTTACAATAAACACACAAAAATATGGAATGATGGATGGTTTAGGGGTTTTAAAAGATGCTATTTTAGCGATTAAAGAATTTAAAAAATAAAAAGGAAGGCGATAGCATGAATATATTTGAAAAATTTAACAATTTATTAAATAGATATTTTGTACCAGTAGCAAATAAAGTAGCTTCTCAAAGACATGTAGTAGCGATTAAAGATGGTGTTGTGGCTACAATGCCGTTAACAATAGTAGGCTCGTTATTTTTAATTTTAAATTTTTTACCAATACCAGGTTATAGTGAATTTATGTCAAATAGTGGGATAGGTAAAAATTTCTCTTATATATCAACGGCATGTTTTGGAATAGTTGGGTTTATAGCAACTTTATCAGTAGCTTATAGAATGACTATAGGATACGGGATGTCAGACATGGCTTTATCAAATGGAGTCATAGCGATGGCTAGTTTTGTTGTAACTATTATTCCAACACTTATTGATGGAAAATTAGATATGGGGTATCTAGGTGCAAAAAGTCTTTTTGCAGGGGTTATTGTTGCTCTTATAAGTGTGGAAATAATAGTAAAAATAGTAAAAAAAGGAATTGTTATAACATTACCTGAAAGTGTTCCACCAGCAATTTCTAAAACTTTTATGTCGTTAATACCTGGAGTTATAGTAATCAGTTTTTGGGGATTATTAACAGCGATATTTACAAATACAAATTTTGGAAGTTTTCCAGATGCAGTAAATATAATTGTTGGAACACCGTTAAGATATGCAAGTGCTTCATTAGCAGGGCAAATAGTAGCAGTTTTATTAACAAGTATTTTATGGTGTGCTGGTATACATGGAGCAACAATAGTTGGAGGAATAATGGATCCAATTTGGTTGGAAAATACAATGCATAATGTATCTTTGGCATCACAAGGAATAGATAATTTATATTCAAATGGTTATATAATATCTAGTTCAGCTTTTGGAGATATGACTATGAAATTAGGTGGAAGTGGTTCTACAATAGGATTTGTATTATTAATGCTATTTAGAGCACGTTCTAGACAATTGAAAGAAGTTGGTAAATTATCAATAACACCATCATTATTTAATATTAATGAACCTGTAATATTCGGAACGCCAATAGTGATGAATCCAATACTAATGATACCGTTTATTTTAAATCCATTATTAATAACAGTTATCAGTTGGTTTTTGATGAAATGGGATATAGTAAAAATACCATTTTCTATGGTTCCATGGACAACACCACCAGTAGTAGCAGGCTTTTTATCAGCAGGCTTTTCTATATCAACAGCTTTATTAGGAGTATTTAGTATTATTTTGTCGATAGTTGTATTTTATCCATTCTTTAAATTATATGATGCTCAATTAGAAGCTTCAGAAAATGAAATAGAGAAAGAAGAAAGTTTAGAATCTTTACTTAGTGATTTTTAAGATATATATAAAATTTAATATATAATTATAATTTAGGAGGAAACAAATATGAAAAATCCAGTGAAAATAGTAACGATTGGTGGAGGATCATCTTATACACCTGAAATAGTAGAAGGATTTATAAAAAGATATGCAGAGTTACCAATAAAAGAACTTTGGTTAGTTGATATAGAGGATGGAAAAGAAAAGTTAGAGATTGTAGGAAATCTAGCGAAAAGAATGGTTAAAGAAGCAGGATTAGATGGTAAAATGTCTATTCATTTAACGCTTGATAGAAGAGAAGCTTTAAAAGATGCAGATTTTGTAACAACACAATTTAGAGTAGGACTTTTACAAGCTAGAATAAGAGACGAAAGAATTCCTTTAAGATATGGGATGATTGGTCAAGAAACAAATGGTGCTGGAGGATTTGCAAAAGCTTTAAGAACAATTCCAGTGATTTTAGATATTTGTAAAGATATGACTGAACTTTGTCCAGAAGCTTGGCTTGTAAACTTTACAAATCCAAGTGGAATGGTAACAGAATCTGTTTTAAAATACTATCCAAAAATAAAAGTAGCAGGACTTTGTAATGTTCCTATTGGAGTAAGAAAATCAGTAACAGATGCATTGAAAGTTCCAGATGATGAGATAGAACTAATTTGCGGAGGGTTAAATCACTTCTTCTGGGGAAGACAAGTTTTACATAATGGTGTTGATAGAACTAAAGAAGCATTAGAAAAAATCTTAATAGATATAGAAAATTTACCAGCTAATTTAAGACATGGTAAGCCTTGGGTAAAAGAACAGATTCTTGATTTAGGGATGATTCCTTGTGGATATCACAAATATTACTATTTGACAGATGAGATGTTAACAGATCAATTAGAAGAGATAAGAAGTGGAAAAGGAACTAGAGGAGAACAAGTTAAAAAAGTTGAAAATGAATTATTTGAATTATATAAAGATCCAAATTTAAAAATCAAACCAAAACAGTTAGAGCAAAGAGGAGGGCAATATTATTCAGATGCAGCTTGTGAATTAATTAATTCTATTTATAATGATAAGGGAACAGTAATAGTTGTTTCAACTAGAAATGAAAATGGGTTAATAGATTGTTTACCAGAAGGTTGTGCGGTTGAAGTTTCAGCAAGAGTTTATAAAGATGGTGTTAAACCATTCTCTCAAGAACCGATGCCTTTAGAAGCTAGAGGAATTTTACAACTGATGAAAAACTTTGAACAATTAACAATCGAAGCTGCAGTAACAGGTAATTATGGTAAGGCTTTACAGGCACTAACAGTAAATCCATTAGTAACAAGTGGAGCAGTAGCTAAAACTATATTAGATGAAATTATAAGAGAGAATTGGGATTACTTACCAAAGTTCCATAATTCAATAGAAAGATACAAATATTAAAAAAGAGGCTAACGCCTCTTTTTTTCGTTCTTATAAAGAACAAAAAAAACTTTATACAAATATCTTGACATGAATACAAGCAGGTGATATATTAGTAATATCTAGGAAAACGGTTTCCGGAATTTTTTTTTAAAAATTTTATATAGGAGGGCAAATAATGCTTGAAGAGTTAAAAAAACAAAGAATTATTCAACTAATGGTTTTACCAGGAGTTTTATTTATGATTATATTTAATTACATACCTATGTATGGATTAATAATGGCGTTTAAAGAATATACGGTTGTAGATACTATATCTAGCTCTCCTTGGATAGGTTTAGATAACTTTAAGTTGTTTTTAACAGATGAAAAATTTTGGAATGTAATGTATAACACCTTAAAAATAAGTATTTATAAATTGATAATAGGGTTTCCACTACCAATAATTTTAGCCTTATTACTGAATGAGTTAATAAGTAGTAAATTGAAAAAATTTGTTCAAACAATATCCTATTTACCTCATTTTCTTTCATGGGTTATTTTAGGAGGTATGGTTATAACTTGGTTGGGGGAAGATGGAATATTAAATGTTTTTTTAATGAAAATTGGGATGTTAGAAAATCCTGTTCCTTATATGATAGAATCTAAATATTATGTATCTATAGCTGTTTTAAGTGATGTTTGGAAATCTATTGGTTGGAATTCGGTTATATATCTAGCTGCAATAACTGGTATAGATCCAACTTTATACGAAGCAGCAAAAATAGATGGAGCAAATAAACTTCAACAAATATTTCAAATAACAATCCCTTCAATAAAAGGAATAGTTGTAATGTTACTAGTTTTATCTATAAGTGGTATTTTGGGTTCTAATTTTGATCAGACTATGATTTTACAAAATTCAATGAATTCAAATGTGAGTGAAGTTATAGATGTATATGTTTATAAATTAGGAATAGGTGGAGGAGATTTCTCTTTCGCAACAGCAGTGGGACTATTTAGATCAGTAATTTCAACAATATTATTATTGTCTGCAAATTTTATAACTAGAAAATTAAATGATAGAACATTATTTTAAATGGAGGAAAAATGAAGACCAGAGGAGAAAAAATATTTGATTTATTTAATATAATTTTTATGATTATATTTTCATTTGTAATAATATATCCAATTTGGTATATAGTAGTACTTTCATTAAATGATGCTCAAGATGCAATAAGGGGTGGAATCTATTGGATACCAAGAAAGTTTTCATTTGATAATTATATTGCTGTTTTCCAAAACAAAGAAATTTTTACAGCATTTGGAGTTACAATATTGAAAACATCATTAGGAATAATAACCCATGTTTTATTTACAGCAATGGTAGCTTATGGTATATCAAAGCAAGAATTAAAATTTAGAAAATTCTATATAATATTGGGAACTATAACTTTGTTTTTTAGTGGTGGGTTAATACCATACTATATATTAATTAAAGATATTGGTTTAATAGATAATTTTTTAGTTTATATAATTCCATCTATGTTTAGTTTCTATAATTTGATACTTTTCCAATCGTTTTTCAGAGATATTCCAGCGAGTATTGAAGAGTCTGCATCTATTGATGGTGCAAACCACTTTCAAATCTTCACTAGAATAATACTTCCAATCTCGTTACCTATAATTGCAACAGTTTCACTTTTTGTTGGAGTTGGGCAATGGAATGATTTCTTTACTGGTTTATTATATGTAAATACACCTGAATTACAACCTATTCAAACTTTATTATATAAAATAATTGCAAAAGAAGGGAGTTCTGTCATAACTGAAGGAATGAGAACTGCAGGAGTAACTCTTTCAACAACATCAAAATCATTACAATTAGCAACAATGGTAATAACAACTCTTCCAGTAGTTTGTTTATATCCATTTTTACAAAAATATTTTGTAAAGGGAATGGTATTAGGATCAGTTAAAGAGTAGGTGGTTTGATAATGAAAATAGGAATTGAAACTAAATATTACAAATTTTTAGAAAGTATTTTTACGCTATTAAAATTAAATTTTTATATGTTTATATTTTCAGTAGGATTAATTGGAATTCCATCAGCTTTAGCTACAGGATTTTATTTCTTTAATAGATATTTAAAGAAAGGTTATGATGTACAATTTCGAGAGTTTAAAATTGAATTTTTAAAAAATTTTAAAAAAAGTATATATTTGTTTGGGCCATCTATAACAGTTGGATATGTTTTGAGTATTTATTTTAAGATAGGTTTAATAATTTTTTTCCCACTTTTAGGTTATTGTGTAATTTTATTGATTATCCTTGGACTAATAGAGAATCCTATAAAAAATATTTATGTATTTGGTGGGATATTTTTTACAAAAAATTTAGCTTTAATTTTATTAACAAATATAATTACTTATTATATTTTTAAAAATATAATAAGATTTATTCCAGGAATTTTAGTTTATTTTAATTATTTATTTGTAGTAGTTATTTATCATTTTATATTTGTTAAAAAAATTTTAGTTAATTATTCAGAATATCTAAGGGAGAATTTAGATGAAATATAAAATACTTAATAAGTTATTTATAGGTTTAATTGTAATTATAGTTTTATTGTTTAGTTCTAAAAATATAAAAAAAGGAGAGGGTATGGACATTTCTTTTCAAAATTTGGGTGAACAAAAAGTACCTATTTTAAGAGGAAAAATTTTACATAGTTTTGATGAAACAAAAAGAGAGATAATAACTTTAGATGGTGAATGGCTAAAACTTAGATTTCAAGATATAAATCAAAAGAAAAAAGTTGCTTTAGATTATTTTAGAGAAAAAGAAGCAGAAAAAAAAGTTTTACCATTTCCAGAAAATGAAATTTTAGGAATAGCTATGAAGGGTGCTGTTGAAAATTATAATTATGGAGTTTGGTATTATAAAAATTTTTCTTTAAAAGATGGTTCTAATAAAAATGGAGTTTTAAAGTTCTTAGGAGCTAATTATTTTTGTGAAGTTTGGATGAACGGAGAATATTTGGGAAAACATGAAGGCGGATTTAATGCTTTTTCATTAAATATAGAAAATAAATTGAAAAATGAAAATGAGATTTTAATAAAAATTTTTAATCCTGAATGGGGATCTTCAAAAAATATGATTCCTGGTAGATCTAGGACAGATTACTTTAATTATACAGGTGTTTTACAAAGTCTTTATTTAGAAATTTTACCTGAAAGTTATATAGCACGAACTTCAGCAAAAACAAAAGATAACAAAAATTTGGAAATTGTGAGTTATTTTGATAACTTGAAAAATAATCAAAATTACGAATATGAAACTACTGTTTATGAAAGTCAATATAATCAAGATTTTGATAATCCTAATTTACTGAAAGATACATCTGTTTCTAAATTGATAGGTAAACAGGTGCACAATTTAAAACATGAAGTTAAAACGTTTAGTGAAAGAGGTTATTCTGAAGTTAATATAGAATTAAAAGATATTAAAGAATGGAGTATAAGAAAACCTAATTTATATATCATAAAAAATCAATTATTTAAGAATGGAAAGTTAATAGATGAAAGCTATTTACAATTTGGATTTAGAACAATAAAAACAGATGAAGATAAAATAAAATTTAATAATAAAGTTGCATTCTTTGCAGGAGTAGCACGTCATGAAGATTGGGTTGATTCAGGAAGAACAGCTAGTTGGGAAAAAATAGTGGAAGATATTAAGCTAATCTATGATTTGAGAGCTACTATGGTCAGAACAGGTCATTATCCTAATCATTTAGATACTTATAAAATTTTAGATAGAATAGGATTAGTTTCAATGGTAGAACTTCCTATTTGGCAACACGAAAAAGAAAATTTTGATAATGAAGAAGCTCAAAAATTAGCTTTAAATATGTGGAGAGAAACTACTTTAAATTTAGAAAATTCTCCTTCGGTAATAATGTGGAGTACTCAAAATGAATCAAATGCAGAAAATGAAAGAATTTTATTTAATAAAAAATTAAAAGAAGATATATTAAATAACCATCCTGATTATAGATTGGTAACCCAAAGTGCTGCAGCGGATAGACCTGGATATTTTGATAAATCAATGGAATTTTTAGATGTAGCTGGTTGGACAATGTATTTTGAAATTTTTTATGGAAAAGATGCAATTAAAGATACAAAAGATTTCTTAGAAAATGCTCATAAAAGTTGGCCTAATAAACCAATAATAAATACAGAATATGGTATTTGGAGCTCATCTGGTGAACAAAATCAAGCTGATATAACAGAAAAAACATTAAAAGCAATGTTGGAGTATTCAAGTTTAACACCAGAAGGAAAAGTTAAATCAGAAAAAGGATACTTAGCTTTAGTTAATTATTGGTCAGTTTTCGACTGGTTCTGTGATCATAATGAATGGATTCAAACTATGGGAGTTTATGATCTTAGTAGACAAAATGATAAAAAAGTTAAAGAAATTATAAAAAAATATTATGGATTAATGACGGATGAAAATAATGGTTTAGAAAAATAAAAATTATGGGGGGATAAAATGAAAAAAATAGTGATAATGTTATCATTGACGGCATTATTAATAAGTTGTGGAAATAAAAATGAAGAAAAAACATTAAAGTTACAAAATTCAATATATTCAGCAGAAGAGACAAGTCCAGGATATTTGTTAAGTAAAAAAGATCCAATAGAATTAAATTGGTATGTTAATCAAAGTTGGTATATTCATAAATGGGGTGAAAGTGAAGTTACAAAACAAATGGAAGAGGATACAGGTATAAAAATTAATTTTTCATCTGGTGATGACCAAAAATTAAATGCTTTAGTGGCTTCAGGCTCGCTGCCAGATATAGTAACTTTAGATTCGAGACACGATTTAACAAAATCTCCAAAAATTGAGAAGTTAGCACTTCCTTTAAATATCTTGGCAGAAAAATATGATCCTTATTTCTTTAAAGTTGCAAATAAAGAATTGATGAAATGGAATGAAGCAGAAGATAACAATACATATGTTTACCAAAATTATGCTGTTTCAAAAAGTGATTATTTAGAAAATGATTTAGGTTCAACAGAAGTTTTTTTAGTTAGAAAAGATATGTATGAAGCTATTGGAAGTCCTGATATGTCAACAAAAGATGGTTTTTTGAATGCGTTAAAACTAGTAAAAGAAAAATATCCAGAAGAGAATGGTAGCAAAATAATACCTTTAGGTATGGATACTATGGGGAATGGAGAGGGAGCCTTAGGAAAAACACTTCAAAATTTCTTGGCTATACCTATAGAAGAAAACGGTAATTTTTATGATAGAACTATAGATGAAGAATATAAAAGATGGATTAAAGTGTTTAACGAATGCTTAAAAAGTGGATATATGACAATAGATACTTTTAGTGACACAAATGAAAAAATAGATGAAAAATTAAGTCAAGGAAGATATTTTGCATATTTAACAGGATTTGTTCCAGGAAAGCAAGTACCATTAAACTCAAGATTAACAGCATCTCCAGAAGCATCTTATATTGCTGTAAATGGACCTAAAAATTCAAACGGAAAAAACTATGAATTACAAGGACCAAATATAGATGGTTGGACAGTTACTTTTATAAATAAAAAAGCAAAAAATCCAGAAAGAATAATTCAAATGTTCACATATTTGATTTCAGAAAAAGGTCAAGAAGCTGGATTGTTTGGAAGAGAAGGTAAAACATATGAAAAAATAAATGGTCTTCCTAAAATGAAACCTGAAATAGTAAAAATGGTTCAAGAAAATCCTAAAAAATTTGTAGCAGAAATAGGAATAGGAGAGATGTGGCAATTCGGAAATTCAATTTATGAAACAAAATATAGAGAGGTTCCTGGTGCGACAAAACAACCAATAGAATGGACAAAAGGTAAAGTTGTACCTAAATTTGAAATAATAGATATAGATCCTGAGGCAAGTAGTTTAGAAAGAAAACAGCTGAATAAAATAAATGATAAATGGAATGAAACAATAGCAAAATTGATTATTTCAAAAAATGATGAAGAATTTAGTAAAATATTTGACAGTTTTATAGAATTTAGAAATAAAAATGGATGGGATAAGATATTACAAATTAGAAATAATAAAATTCAAAAAAATATAAAAAAATTAACAAAATAAAAAACGGGGGTTTGGAATGAATAAGAAATTAATGATTTTATTAGGAAGTATTTTATTAGTTAGTGGAGTTTCGGCAGCACAAACAAATCAACAAAAATTAAATTCGGAATTTGAAGAAAGATTAAGAAAATTAGAAGTAAATAGTTATGAAGAGGATCAAAAACTAGAAACTAAGATGGAAGATATGAAAAAATTTAGATTAGAAAATTTACCTGAATTCCATGGTTATTTTAGAACAGGTTCAGATGGAAATTTTAAAGATTCTTATAAAAGAACTTATGATAGAAATAAAAATTTAATAGGAAGATGGGGAAACGAGTATGATTCATATACAAATTTTGTATTTTCTAAAAAATATAATTTAGATAATGGGGTTTGGTCTAAAATAACTTTAGAATTTGATAACTGGAATAATTCTTACGAAGTAAGTTCAGACGTGAATATAGCAACAACAAAAGCAGAAATTGGTGGAATTTTTGGAGAATCAAAAGCATTTAAAGATATGGTGTTAGTAACTGGTAAGCAGGGATGGAATAATAGAGCCGCAGACATGATTGACTACTTCTATCAAGATATAGATGGTGTTGGAATTGGAGTAGAAAAAATTAAAGTAGGTCCTGGAGAATTAGGCGTAGCTTATTTAACAGCTGAATTTGAAGATCAAAGTGAAAATCATTACACACCATCTTTAGAAACTATTGAAGATGAAGATATAAAAACATCAGATTCAGCTAGAGCGATAAAATTAACTTATGGTAAAGATAGCTTGGTTGGAGAATTTATGTATGCTAAAGCCGCAGATCATGGAGAATATACAATCTGTGGTAGTGAAGATGATATGCACTCTAGAAAAACATCAGATGATGGTATTTATGCAGGGATTTATTATAATCCTAAAAATTATTATGGATTAGATGGTTGGGGACAACATTACATTCAATACGGTACAGGTCTTTTAGGAGGAGCAGGATTAGGTAGATTAGCTACATATGATAACATGATGGCTCATAAAGATTCAGAAGCATTCCAAATAGGAACTGGTGGTGGAAAAAATTTAACAGAAAAATTAAGTTTCCAAACTGCAGCAAGATTTATAACAGCTGATAAAGTTGATTCTAGAGAATATAAAATAACAGCTCCAACAAGTTATGGAAAATCTGACAAGGTAAACAAACAACAAGAGTTAGGGTTTTCAATTAGACCAATATATAATGTAAATAAATATCTCGATTTATGGGTTGAGGGTGGTATAGCTGCTGTAGATAGAGAATATTATAACGGTGTTGAAGAGGAAAAATTAATTTGGAAAATATCAGCAGGACCTCAAGCAAAAGTTTGGCTAGGATCAGCTGAAGTTGCAGTAAGAGCTTATGTTACTTATTATGATGAACATATGGATAAAAAAGAAGAAAATTTAAAAACTAAAGAAAAAGAGAGCGATTTTATAGCAGGATTCCAAATGTCAACTTGGTGGTAAGAGTTTAAAAGTCATAATAAAAAGGAGAGTAGTATGCCTAATATAGATTTACCTTTAAAAGAATTGGAAAAATATCTTGGGGTTAGTCCAAAATCGAAAAACTTTGAAAAATTTTGGGATAAAAAAATAAAAGAAAATAAAGAGAATATACCGCAATATACACTTAAAAAATCTGAATTTCAAATTGATGATGTTGTTTGCTATGAATTAGAATTCATTTCACATGATGGAGCAAAAATATACGTAAAATATGCTAGACCTGAAAAAGAAAAAGAATATCCAACAATATTTTTATTCCATGGTTACCATTGTGATAGTGGAGAATGGTTTGAAAAGATGTCTTATGCAAAAATGGGATTTAATATTTTTGCTATGGATGTAAGAGGTCAAGGTGGAAAATCAGAGGATAATTTGCTAACTAAAGGAAATACCTTAACAGGTCATATAATGAAAGGAATATTAGATGGTCCTGAAAATATGATGTTTACTAAAGTTTATTTAGACATAGTTTTATTAGTAAATTTATCTAAACAATTTTCTAACATAGATAAAAATAGGCTATATGCAATAGGAGGATCTCAAGGTGGGGCTTTAGCAATTGCTTGTGGAGCACTTAATCCAGAGATAAAAAAAATAATTGCAGCTTATCCATTTTTATCTGATTTCAAAAGAGTATTTGATTTACCAAATCAAATGATAGCTTACGATGAAATCAATAAGTATTTTAGACATAATGATCCTAGACATGAAAAGGAAGAGGAAATTTTTGAAAACTTATCTTTCATTGATTTACAAAATTTTGCTCCAAATATAAAGTCAAAGGTAGTTATGTTAACAGGTTTGATGGACAATGTTTGTCCACCATCAACTCAATATGCTTTTTATAACAAATTAAAATGTGAAAAAAAAGTGTATATTTATCCTCAGCATGGTCATGAATGGCTTTCGGGATATAGTGATATAATTTTAAAAGAACTACTATTCAATAATTGAAAAAAGAGAGGTTAATACCTCTCTTTTTTCAAACTTAAAAACAAATTATCAAATGTTTTGTTTTTTTACTTGACACTTGCATGTAATAAGTAATATAATACGAAAAAGGAAAACGGTTTCCTTTGGAAGAGGTGTTTTAATGAAAATAGAAGATATTGCAAAAGAAGCTGGTGTTTCAAAAGGTACAGTTTCAAAAATAATAAATGGCTATCCAAATATATCAAAAGAATTAAAAGAAAAAGTAGAGAAAATAATAAAAAAAAATAATTTTGTTCCAAATAATTCAGCAAGAAATTTAGCAGGTAAAAAAAATAGGGTTATTGGACTTTTTATATACGATGTAGGAGAATTAAAAACTTCAATATTTTTCCAAGCTTTTGTAGGAATGGCAATTGATGAAGCAGAAAGAAATGGATTCAGTGTGTTAGTTTCTATATTAAAATCAAATAAAATGGTAGAAAAAGTAAAATATTTTTATGATAGCGGAGTTATAAATGGAGCAATTATAATAGGTATGCCATCTGAAATAAGGGAAATAAACGAGTTAATAAAAAACAATTACAAAATAGCATTAATAGATTATTTAAGTGAATGTTCTAATCCTAATACAATACTTGTAAATTCAAATAATTTTTTAGGTGGAAAATTAGCAGCAGAATATTTAGTTGAAAAAGGATGTAAAAATTTGATTCATTTATCTGGAGATTTAAATAAATTTGCTGGTGAACAGAGAAAAAAAGGATTTGAAGAATATTGTAAAACTAAAAATATTAGTTATAAAATTTTAAAAGCAAGTTTTAATGGATATCTTTCACAAAATATTTTTAAAGAATATTTTAAAAAAAATAGAAACAATTCCGATGGAATATTTTGTGGTAATGATGAAACAGCAATAAATATAATGAAGTATTTAAAAGAAGAAAATATAGATATTGAAAAACATTTAAAAATAGTAGGATTTGACAATATAGATTTAACAACTTATATATCTCCAAAATTAACAACAATAGATGTAGATTTAAAACAAATGGCTATAAAAACTATAGAATATTTAGTTAAAAAAATAGAAAATAAAGAGGATAATGCTTTTTATAAGTACGAATCAAAAATAGAATTGATAAAAAGAGAAAGTTAATATAATACGGAGGGGTAAAATGCAAAAAGAGTACAAATTCAAAAAAGATTTTTTCTGGGGAAGTGCTATTTCAGCTTTACAAACTGAGGGTGCTCATCTTGAAATTGGAAAAGGAAAAACAACTTGGGATATTTGGATGGAAAAGGATCCAGATAAGTTTTTCGGGGGAGAAGGAAACCAAGTTGCAGTAGATTTTATAAATTTTTATAAAGATGATATAAAAATGATGAAGGAAATAGGACATAATTCTTTTAGATTTTCAATTGCTTGGAGTAGACTTATTCCAAATCCATTAACAGGTGAAATAAACCAAAAAGCAGTTAAATTCTATAATGATTTAATTGATGAATTATTAAAAAATGGGATTGAACCATTTGTATGTTTATTCCATTTTGATATGCCTTGGGACATGCAAGAATTAGGTGGTTGGGAATCATTAGATGTTTTAAATCATTTCAATTCATATGCTAAAAAATGTTTTGAGTTATTTGGAGACAGAGTGAAATATTGGTTTACTCATAATGAGCCAATCGTTCCAATAGAAGGATGCTATTTATATAATTTCCACTATCCGTTTATAAATGATTTTAAAAGAGGAGTTCAAGCTGCTTATTATACGATTTTATCAAATGCAATGGTAATAAAATCATTTAAAGAGATGAAAATATCTAAAAAATTAAAAGAAGATAGAGAAATTGGAATAATATTAAGTCTTACACCATCTTATCCTAGAGATGTAAATAATTTAGAAGATGTTAAAGCATCTAAAATATGTCATGACTTTTTCGTAAGAAGTTTCTTAGATCCTTGTGTTTTAGGTACATTTAACAAAGATTTAAATGAGATTTTAAAAACAAACAATCTTATGCCAATTTATACAGAAGAAGAGCTGTTACTTATAAAAGAAAATACAATAGATTTCTTAGGGTTTAATTATTATTTCCCTAGAAGAGTAAAAAGTAAAGATGTTGTATCTAATGTTGTAACAGGACCACATTCATTCTATGATGATTACGAAATGCCTGGAAGAAAATTTAATCATGACAGAGGATGGGAAATATATGAAGAGGGAATTTATGATATTTTAGTAGATATAAAAAATAACTATGGAAATATTAAATCTTATATTTCAGAAAATGGAATGGGAAGACATGGTGGAGATGAAAGAGATACTGATGTAAATGGATTTGTAAATGATGACTGTAGAATTGAATTTGTAAAAGATCATTTAATAATGATAAATAAAGCTATAGAAGAAGGAGCAAATTGTGTTGGTTATCATATGTGGAGTTTAATGGATAATTGGTCTATGAGTAATGCATATAAAAATAGATATGGATTTTTATTTGTAGATAGAGAAAATGGTCTTAAAAGAAAAATCAAAAAAAGTGGATATTGGATGGCAGAGATAGCTAAAAACAATAAAATTACGGAGGAGATTTAATTGAAAAATTATTTATCGTTTGATGTTGGAGGAACGAATACAAAATTTGGAATTTTAACAGAAAAAGGTGAAATAATATTAAAAGATAAAATTCCTACACCGAAAGAAAAAGATGATTTTTTTAATAATATTAAAGAAATATTGAATAAATATAAAGATGAATATAATATAAGTGGAATAGCTTTTAGTATGCCAGGTATAATTGATTCTAATAGAGGGTATACAATAACAGCAGGGGCTATATCTAGTTTATATAGTTGTTATATGAAAAATGAATTAGAAAGTTTAACAGGTTTAAAAGTATCGCTTGAAAATGATGTTAATTGTGTAGCTTTAGCAGAAAAATGGATAGGTAATGGAAAAGATGAAAAGAACTTTATATGTATAGCAATTGGAACAGGAATAGGTGGAGCTATAATAATAAATGATTCTTTGTATAGAGGTTCTAAGTATATGGCTGGTGAGTTTGGATTTATGCTTGGAAAAAATATTGAAAGTAAAAATTCAAGAATGGCTAGTTTGAGTTTAATAGCTTCAACTCAAACAGGTATAATTAAAGCCTATCAAGATTTAACTGGTAAAGAGCTTTCCGGTGAAGAAATTTCAGAACTTTGTAAAAATGGTGAAGAAATTGCTGTAGAAGTGTTTAAAGAATTTTATAATTATATAGCCTCAGCAATTTTCAACCTAATATTTGCTTTAGATCCAGGAAAAGTTCTTATAGGTGGAGCTATCAGTAGTAATGAAATGGTTATGAACGGAATAAAAAATAGAGTAAATGAAATAAAAAAAATGAATCCAGATTTGGATCATTTAGAACTTGCAAAAATAGAACCTTGTAAATTTAATAACGATTCAGGTATTATAGGGGCACTTTATAATTTTATAAAAGAATATGGGGTGTAAAGAATGAGATCACAAAAAATTTTAAAAATAATAGAAAATATGTCTCTTCAAGAAAAAGTATTTCAATTATTTCAGTTAAATGGAGCGATGTTTACAGATGAAGCTGTTATATCTGGACCAATGCAAGATATGAATTTAACAAAAGATATTATAGATAATATGGGATCTATTTTAGGTGTATCTGGAGCAGATAAAATTATAGAAATTCAAAAAAGACATTTGAAAAACAATAAACATGGAATTCCATTACTAATATGCCATGATGTTATACATGGACATAAAACAACATTTCCAATTCCATTAGCATTAGGATGCTCTTGGGACCCAGATGTGATTAAAGAGGTTGCTCAAATTTCAGGATTAGAAGCATCTATAAGTGGTATTCACTGCAATTTTTCACCAATGGTAGATTTAGTTCGTGATCCAAGATGGGGAAGAGTTATGGAATCAACAGGAGAAGATCCATATTTGAATGGAATTATGGGAAAAGCTTTTGTAGAAGGATATCAAGGAATAGATTTAAAAAATGATAAAAAAAGAGTTGCAGCTTGTGTGAAACATTTTGCAGCTTATGGAGCCCCAGAAGGTGGAAGAGATTATAATACTGTTGATATAGGAATTTCATCATTTTATGATATGTATTTACCTGCTTATCAAGCTTGTATAGATGCTGGAGCAAAAACAGTGATGACTGCATTTAATACAGTTGATGGAATTCCATCAACTGTAAATAAATGGTTAATGAAAGATATTTTGAGAGAAAAATTAAAATTTGATGGAGTATTGTTTTCTGATTGGGGTGCTATTGGAGAGACTATAACACATGGTTGTTCGAAAGATAGTAAAGAGGCTGCAAAAAAAGCAATTAAAGCAACGGTTGATATAGATATGATGAGTGTTGAATATTTTCAAAATTTAGAAACTCTTGTAAAAGAAGGCGATGTTGATGAAAAGGAAATTGATGAAGCTGTATATAGAGTTTTAAAACTTAAAGATGATTTAGGATTATTTGAAAATCCATTTAGAGGTGCAAGTAGGTCTGAAGAGGAAAAAATTCTTCTATGTGAGGCCCACAGACAATCAGCAAGAGAAATTGCAAAAAAGTCAATGGTACTATTAAAAAATGAGAAACAAATATTACCAATAAATAAAAATCAAAAAATAGGATTTGTAGGTCCTTTTATTTCCAATAAATCAATAAGAGGTTTTTGGTCAGATTTAGGTTCAGATGAAGATTCTATAACAATAGAAGAAGCTTTAAAAAATAAATTTGGAATACAAAAAAATTATTTTATAGATGGAGATTTTGATATTGAATTTATTGATTCAAACAAAATTGAAGCATTATTAGAAAAAGTAAAAGAGTTAGATATAATTGTAGTAGCTCTAGGAGAAGATCAAAATTCTTCAGGAGAAGGAAGATGTGTTACAGATATAAAAATACCTAAATCACAAGAGTATTTATTAAAAAAACTCTACAAAACAGGTAAAAAAATTATTACGGTATTATTTAATGGTCGACCTTTAGATTTAAGGGAAGTTTTTCAAAATTCAGATGCAATTTTAGAAGCTTGGTTTCCTGGAATTCAGGGTGGAAATGCAATTGTAGATATTCTATTTGGTGATTATAATCCAAGTGGAAAAATAACAATGTCATTCCCTTATAGTGTAGGTCAAATACCAATTAATTACAATCATTTTAAAACGGGAAGACCAGCAGAAAAACCACATGAATTATATAGATCTAGCTATCTAGATTCTCCTCATTCTGCGATGCTACCTTTCGGATATGGACTTAGTTACACACAGTTTAGTTATTCTGATATTGTGTTAGATAAATCTGAAATTTCAAAAGGGAAATCTGGAGTTATAAAAGCTTCTATAAAAATTAAAAATATTGGAGAAGTTTTTGGAGAAGAGATAGTACAATTATATATTCAGGATAAATTTGGAAGTAGAGTTAGACCAGTAAAAGAGTTAAAAGGTTTTCAAAAAATTTCTCTTTTACCGAAACAAGAAAAAGAAGTTATATTTTACATCTCTGAAGATATGTTGAAGTTTTATACAGATGAAAATATTATGGATTCAGAAAAAGGGGATTTCAAAATTTTTATTGCATCAAATTCTTCAGAACAAAAAGGTATAGAATTTAAAATCATATAAAAAAAATTCGGTTTTTAATTTAAATTTTGGGGAGGAATAAATAATGAACTTAAAGAGAATAATAACTAATTTAGCAGTAGCAGCTATGACGTTAGCAATAGTTGGTTGTGGTAGTAAAGAAAAATCAAATACTGCATCAGTAGATGATGGAAATAAAAAAATTATTGTATGGACTTTTAATGAAGATTTAAAATATATGGCTGAAAAATATAAAGAAAAATATAAAGATAGAGAAGTTGAAGTTGTAATTATAGAAGCTGGAGATTATGCAGTTAAAGCAAATAGTGCTTTAAGAGCTAAATCAGCTATTCCAGATATAATAGTAGGTGAGGCTGATTGGATAATTCCATTTTATGAAGCTGGATATTTAGAGGACCTTACACAAGAACCCTATAAAGCTGATCAATACAAAGATAAAATTATTGATTACGTTTATGAAGTTGGATTGGACAAAGATAAAATTTTAAGAGCATTAGCTTATCAAACAACACCAGGTGGAATATATTATCGTCGTGATTTAGCTAAGAAAATTTGGGGAAATGACGATTCTAAATTTGTAGGAGAAAAATTTGCAAGTTTATCTAAAATAAAAGAAACTGCAACAGAACTAAATCAGCATGGAATAAAAATATTTCCAGATACAGGAAGTTTAAGATATTTTTCAATGGGAGAAAATATAACTCCTTGGGTAATAAATAATGATGCTACATTAAGTCAAAATAGAATAGATTATTTTGATGTTACAAAACAAATATATGACAATAAAGAAATAGCATTTGCAAGTGAATGGAGTCCAGGATGGTATGCTGGTATGAACGGTTCTATTCCATATAATGCAGGAGGAAAAGAAGAGAAGGTAGACGTGTTTGGATATACATTACCAACTTGGGGAATGATTTTCTTCCGTAACAGTGGAAAAGATATGTCAGGTAATTGGGGGATTACAACAGGTCCAAATCCATATGTATGGGGTGGAACATTTATAGGAATAAATAAAAATAGTAAAAATAAAAATTCAGCATGGGAATTTTTAAAATTCTCGACTTTAGATGAAGAGACATTAACTTGGTGGGCAGAAAGTAGAGGAGATGTTGTAGCTTATTTACCTGTTTTAGAAAAAATGAAAGATCAAGCAAATGAATATTTAGGTGGACAAAAAATTTATGAATTCTGGGCAGAACAAGCACAAAAAGTTGACTATTCAAAAGTTACAAAATATGATAGAGAGATTGAAAAATATTTCTTGCAAGCAGTTGGAGCTTATCAAGAAGGTAAAATGAGTAAAGAGCAAGCATTAAAAGAATTTTATCGTAATGTAAAAACTATTTATCCAGAACTAAGTGTTCCAGAGAATAAATAAGGTATTATATTTACAATAATAGGGGGAACTGTTTCGTGAAAGCAAATAAAAGCTTAGGAAAATATGGAATTATATTTATAATACCTTTTTTAGTAGTTTATCTAGTATTTAATATATATCCAATATTAAGAACATTATATTTAAGTTTTACAAATTTTAAAGGTTACGGGGAAGCAACATTTATAGGAGTACAAAACTATTCTAGACTATTATCAGATAATATGTTTATTCAATCTTTCTATAATACATTAAAAATATGGGGATTAAATATAATTGTTCAATTAGGAATGGCACTAGGATTAACAATAATTTTTAGTGATATTCGTTACAGGGTAAAAGGTTTGAGTGTTTACAGAGCAATATTCTTTTTACCTAATTTAATAGCAACAGCTTCAGTAGCACTATTATTTCAAAGATTACTTGATTGGCAATATGGTCCAGTTAATCAAATGCTATTAAAGACAGGATTAATAGATAAACCAGTTAATTGGTTTGGCGAACCAACAAGTGCTATAGTTATTGTATCTCTTATAGGAGCTTGGATGTGGTTTGGAAATTCATTTATAGTATTAATGGCTGGAGTACAAGGAATATCAAAAGATTATTATGAAGCAGCAGATATAGATGGTGCATCTAGATGGCAAGTTTTAAAATATATAACTATTCCTTTATTAAAACCAGTATTGATTTATGTAGGAGTAACTTCTTTAATTGGTGGATTACAAATATTTGATATTCCATTCTTGATAACAGATGGTATAGGAGCACCAAGAGGGTCTTTAAATACAATGGTTATGTATTTATATAACACAATGTTTAAATACAATAATGTTGGATATGCAGGAGCAATAGCATATGGAATTTTCTTTATAATAATTGGATTCTCACTGGTATTATTCAAAATTATGAATAAAAAAGAGAAGGAGAAAAATTAAAATGAAAAAAGAAAAATTAAATAAAATTTTATTGTATATATCATTAACTCTGTTAGTAATTATTTGCATCTTACCATTTTACTTAGTTATGATTAATTCGACTCGTTCAAGTCAAGAAATAATTTCAGGGTTTTCATTACTTCCTGGAAAGTCTTTATCTACAAACTGGAAACAAATAGGTATTTATTTTGATTTATTTAGAGGAATGAGAAATAGTTTATTTATATCAGTTTCAGTAACACTTTTAACATCATACTTCTCAGCATTAACAGCATATTCTTTTGTAGTTTATGACTTTAAAGGGAAGAAAATAATTTTAGGTACAATAATTTCATTAATGATGGTACCTGGGCAATTAGGGTTAATAGGATTTTATGAATTGATAACTTTAATGGGATTAGTAGATTCATATATTCCTTTAATAATACCATCTATAGCAAGTCCATTTGCAGTATTTTTCTTAAGACAGTATTTAATTTCAGTTTTACCAATGTCTATAGTAGAAGCTGCAAGAATAGATGGTGCTAGTGAAATACAAATTTTTCATAAAATTGTAGTTCCAATAATGCTACCAGGAATTGCCACAAATGGTATCTTTACATTTATAGGAGCTTGGAACAGCTATTTACTTCCGTTAGTAGTGTTGTTATCTCCAGAAAAATTTACATTGCCTCTTCTTATGGGTTATTTAAAAGGAGCTGTAGATATAACAATGAATATGGGTGCTTCTTATTTAGCAATTGCAACATCAATTTTACCTATCATGTTAGCTTATATTTTCTTCTCTAAATATATTATAAGTAGTGTTTCGGCAGGAGCAGTAAAAGAATAAAAAAATACAAAAAGAGAGGTAAGGCCTCTCTTTTTTTGTATATAAAAATAAAGTGAAAAGGATGTGATATATTGAAGAGTATAGATTTAATAAAATTAATATATAAGATTCATAAAAATACGCCACCACCATTAGAAGAGATAGAGAATATGGGGCTTTTAGCAGTTAAAATTTCACAATATTATGCTTTGAGACCTGATTTTATAGATGAAAAAACAGCCGTATACTTATCAAAACTTTATGAATATAGTTTTGAAGCACAAAAGCGTGAAATAGATGAGATAATCAAAAATGATATTTGGATTCTTGAAGGATTGAAATCTTATGAAAAAAAAGCTTTCTCTTCTGCATCAATAGGGCAGGTTCATATTGGATATTCTCGTGGAGAAAAAGAAAAAAAAGTAGCAATAAAAATTCAAAAACAAGATTTTAAAGAGAGTTTTTTTAAAGATATAAAAAATGCTAAAAGAATAGCAAGTATACTATTATTTTTCTATCCAAAATTAAAAAAAGTATTTAATCCATATGAGGTGTTAAATAATATAGAGAATGGAACTTTGAGAGAGTTGGATTTTAAAACAGAAATTGAAGGAGCTAATTATTTTAAATCTTTAAAAGAGCAAAATTGTGAAAAATATGATTTGAAAGATTTGTATTTTTCAAATTTTATAGCGAGTTTATCTTCAGAAAGAGTTCTTGTATCAGAGTTTGTGGAGGGGGAAAGTTTTAATCTTCTATTAAAAGAAAATAGATTGAAGTATTCAGATTTATTAAGATTATTTAAATATCATACTTTTTTTATGTTTAAATTAGGA
>JBOFYP010000173.1:0-11577 GCA_051654725.1 Cetobacterium sp. | reverse complement strand
TCGCGACATTCAGCTTGGAAGGCTGACACTCTACCAACTGAGTTACTCCCGCAGATGGTCGGAATAGCAAGATTCGAACTTGCGGCCCCCTGCTCCCAAGGCAGGTGCGCTACCGGACTGCGCTATATTCCGACTATTTAATTTACATAACTTGCTTTCGCTCGCTACATAATTATAGTATCATAAAATATATCTTATGTCAATAAAGTTTTTTTATTTTTTAAAAAAAACTTTTATTTTTTTTAAAAAAAGGATTGATTTTATAAAAAAAGAATATTACTCTATATACAGTTGTAAAAAATAGTATTTTTATAACATATTTTAGTTGAAGGAGGATTTTAAATGAAGAATAAAAAAATTATCTGCTCTATTCTTTTAGCTAGTTCACTTTTAGGTGCTTGTACTGCAAACGGTGGGTACAATAATCTTAATAACAAAACAACTGGAACTGCTGGTGGAGCTGCTTTAGGTGCTCTTCTTGGGCAAGCTATTGGACAAGATTCAAAAGGAACTCTTATTGGTGCTGGTATTGGTGCTCTAGCTGGTTTAGGTTGGGGAGCTTATAAAGACCAACAAACTAAAGAGCTACAAGCTAGATTACAAAATACTTCAGTAAAAGTTACTGATGAAGGAAACTACATCAATCTTAATCTTCCTGGTGGAGTTACTTTCCCTACAAATGGACACGTTATTGGAAGTGGATTCTATGCACCTCTTAATGATATCGCTGCTGTTTTAAATCAATATCCTGAAACAAGAATTGTTATTTCTGGAAATACTGATAATACAGGTTCTTACTCTTACAATATGGATTTATCTGTAAAAAGAGCTAGAAGTGTTGCTGATTATGCTGTTAGAAGAGGTGTAAACCCTAACAGAATAACTATCAATGGTTTTGGACCTGATAGACCAATTGCTAACAATTCAACTTCTTCTGGTAGAGCACAAAACAGAAGAGTAGAAATTCAAATTTTCCCAGCTTACTAATATTATAGCAAAAGAGAGCTCGCTAGCGAACTCTCTTTTTATTTTACTCTGATTTATTTATATTCCCAATAGCTTCTTTTGTAGCTTCTATTACTCCTTCAGAAGTATATGTAGCTCCCGCTACTATATCTAATTCAAAATTTTGTTTTGATAATATTTGCTCTTTTAATTTTATAATTGCTGGATCAGCAATTGGTGGTGTATCTTCATGAATAACATTAACTTCTATTATTTTGAAACTTTCACCTTTTTTCTTTACTAAAAGTTCAACACTCAACTCATCATTATACCCTGTTCCACTTCCAGTTACTGTTATTGGACCTGGCTTTTTCATCTCATATATTCCTAAAACTAAACCTAAACCTATAAAAGTTGTTACAGCTATTTTTCTAATTTTATCCTTACTCATAATTTCAACTCCTATCTTATTTTTTTGGAATTAATCTTGGAGCAACCTTCTCTCTTCCTTCTAATCCAACTTCTTTAATGTATTCAACCAATACCTCATCAAGAGCTGAATAGTTAGCTAATATTTTTCCAGTAGCTAAAGATGAATATCCATCTCCTCCTGAAGCCATAAAGTCATTTGTTGCTACTACATATAGTTTATTCGGTTCTAATTTCTTATCTCCTATTTTTATCTCTAAAACTTTTCTATGTGCTGGATTTTTAACATTAAATTTAACTGTCATTCCTGAAACTTGTGCCATTGCTCCTAAAGATTCTGGATATGATCTCAATCCATTCTCAACAGCTTTTTGTAAATCAGAACCTTTTATCTCTTTTGTTACAATATAATTTCCAAATGGTAAAACACTTATTACGTCTCCTACAGTTACCACACCTGGATTAATAGAGGCTCTTATTCCTCCACCATTTGTTATAGCAACATCAGCACCTGTTTTCCATACCATAGCATCTGTTATCAATTGAGATAGATTAGTTTCTCCTGTTCTAACGAAAGCTCTATCTCCCTCCAATAAAATTGGCGTTTCTCCAACTTTAACACTTGTTATAGCTTCTTGCTTTCTACTAATTTCATCTATTGTTGCCTTTACTTTTGCATCTTCAATAACAGGGTTATTTCCATTCATAATTATATCTTTTGTATAAAGTGTGTATTTCATAGACTCATCTTTATTTTTTAATTTATCGAAATCAACTTTAACTACACCAACATTTTTTGCATATTCTCCAGTTTGAACGATAGTTACTCCGTTTACCATTTTCTTCTGCTTTAACTCTGTATGGCTATGTCCATCTATAATTAGGTTAATCTCTGGTACTGCTTCTGCAAGACCTATACTTTGAATATGTTTTGCTGTACTTTTATCATCTCCTAAATGAGATACAACTACAATAAACTTTACTCCCTCTTTTTTCATTTGAGCTACTATAGCTTTAGATGTTTCTATTGGGTCTGCTATTGTTATATTTTTTACATTATTTGGATTTGTTTTAAAATAACTCTCTGGTGTTGCTAAACCAAAGAATCCTACTTTCATTCCATCTATCTTTCTAATATCATAAGTTTCTGCAATAGGTTTTCCTGTAGTTTTATCTACAACATTTGCAGCTAATGTTTTATATTTTTGCATTGAGATTAATTCTACCAATCTTTCTTGACCATAGTTAAAATCATGATTTCCTAGTGTTGAATAATCAAAATCTGCTGCATTTAAAGTTTGAACCATAGATTCACCTTTTGTTAATGTAGCAAATGTAGTTCCATGCATAGTATCTCCAGCATCTATAAGAAGAACTTTACCATTTTTCTTATCTTGACTTAAAGCTTTTGCTATTGTTTTTACTCTAGCTAAACCTACACCATCATATTTTCCCTCTTTTGCTCTACCGTGAACATCATTTACATGAACCAAAGTTAGTTCATATTCTCCATCTCTAGCTGGTAACACTCTACAAGCTGAAAGTGTTAAAACTAGCCCCATTAAACCAAAAATCTTTACATTCTTATTCATAATCCCTCCCGAATAAACTTTATACTTTGATTCTGTTTGAAATATTTTATCATATTTGAATTCTATTGTAAAAGAAAAAACTGCACCTTAATGCAGTTTTTTTAATATATTTAGAAGTTTTAAACTTGTTTCTAAACTATCACCTTTCAACTCTAAACTTTCAATAGTTCTATTTAAAGTTATAACCTCTTTCTCTCTCATAATATTTTCAGATTTTTCTCCATCTATATAATTTCTAATAGATAAAGCTTCATCTATTTGAGCATCATAGATATTTTTATGCTTTAAATTTTTGCTCAAACTATTTTCTAGTTTGAGCAAAAACTCTGATTCTAAAATATCACTTTTTTCTGTTAAAAATTGGACTACTATATTTTTTAAAAACATATATTCTTTTATAAAAAACTCTTTTTTATAACGATAAATTCTTGAATCTTGTATGAAATTGATTAATAAAATTGGAAATACTACTACCATCATAGATAATTTCGGTTTTTCTATTAATTCATTCCCTATTCCGAAGGCTCTTTTATTCTCTTTCTTTAAAAAGTCTTCAACGTTTAATACTTTCATTTTCACCTCTTTTAGAATATGTTAAAGTATGTCTAACATTTTCAGAACTAGGTTCTACTTTTTTTACAAATATATAATACCATGCACCAGATTCTATATCCTCTTCAGCTAGTTTTTGATGTGCCATTTTAAATCCTAAAACATCATCTAAAAATGGTAGTACTGAAAAACATAAAAGATGTATACATAATAAACTTCCAATTAGAGCTAGCCATTTCTTTATCATAATATCCTCCAGAATCTATAAATTCATTAATGATTTAGTTATATCAGGGAATATTACATGGAACATAACATAAGCTGCTATAAAAGTAACACTTAAATTTATTACTTTTCCAACTAAGTATAAAGTTATAGGTTTTCCACCTTTAAAAAGCTTTCCTAATTCATTAAAGTTTGTAGATAACCCTATACTAGTGAACGCTAAACAGAACAGCCACCCTTGTAAAGGAGAAATCAATCCACTTACCATACCTTTATCAATTATTATTTTAGAACCATCCATTCCTAACATAGCATAGATTCCTGAGAATACTAATGATGCTCCTATAAATCCTAAAATGAATTTAGGGAATCTCATCCAAATCTCTTTTAATGAACCTTTAAAAGAAAAATCTCTTTCATCAGCCATAGATTTATCTACCTTTAAAGACCAGTATGCAGCTACTCCTAGAGCCATTACACCTATTATTACGTTTTGAATCATTTTAATAGTTGCAGCTACGTCTCTTGCTACAGGTCCTAAATATTCTCCAGCTGCCACAACAGCACCTGTAGAATCTACTGTTCCACCAATCCAAGCTCCACCTAAAACTGGATCCAGATTTAATGCTTTTATAAACATAGGCATTGCTATCATCATAAATGCAGTAAACATTATAGAAATACTTACAGATAATGTTAACTCCTCTTTTTTCGCTTTACAAGCCGCCGCTGCTGCTATAGCTGCTGAAACTCCACTCACAGACATATCTGCAGACATAACCATATTTAAACTTTTAGATTCCATTTTTAAAACTTTGTCTCCAAATAGGAATGTTAAAACTAATACAACTGGTGTTACAAACCAAGTTACAAAAATTCCTGGAATACCTATAAGTAAAACTTTATTTACTAATACTGTTGACCCTAATAAGATAAGCCCTGTTTTTATAAAATACTCTGTTTGAGCTGCTGCTAAAAGTTTTTTAGGTGTTCCAACCGTATTACTAACTATTAATCCTAGAACTAATCCCCAGAATACATAACCTAATCCCCAAGCTTTTAAAGTTTCTTGTTCTCCAAGTAGATATGCACTTGTTGCCAGCATAAATACAGCTGGGAACCCTTGTAAAAATCCTTCTCTATCTCTTCCCATCTTCTTCATTCCAACACTGAAATAAAGCCCTATTGCTGAAAGTAATATTAACAGATTAGGTATTAAGTTATAAGGTTTTACTATTGCTTTTGATTTTAATTTCCCCTCTTTATCTCTATCAGATAACCACTTATCTATAGATGTTGATGCAGATAAATTTAAAGTTTCATCTCCAAATCCTTTTTCATAAGCTACATTCGATAACATAATTGCTGCTTCTTTAGATATCGCTGTTGCTGTTTTTGCCTCTTCATAATCATTTAAAAATAAAGCACCCTTTTCTTTTGCTTTACTTTCACTCAAATAAAATGAATCTATTGGATTGTTTGTCCATTTTTTAGGTTTACCTAAAATATCTTTCACTCTTTGAGAGATTGTACTTTTAACAACTAATGCATTTTTTTCAAATTGTGCTTCATGCCATTGAACTGTTTTAAAAGGTGCACGTTCTCCCTCTGTTTTCATAATATCATTATATACTTGAGCTTTTCCTGTTAAGCTGTTTGAATCTGCTCCCATATAAATAAACATACAAAATAGTAGTATAACCGTTGCTAAAAGTATTGCCCAGTAGTCCTCAAATTTAAATAAATCTAATATTGTTACCTTTAAACTTTTTTTGTTCTCGTTAATCGCTTCCATCTTTATTCCTCCTAGGTATTTTAAAGTGCGTTTTGTTGAACTATTATTCAAAGTGGTAAACATGACTAATGGGAACCTAAAAAAGGTTCCCATTAATTTAGAATATATAATTTTTGATTTTAACTAAATTTTAGTGTCCACCATTGTATTTAAAAGGTTTTTCTTGAGTATAAGTTTCTCCTGGACTTGGATGCTTAGACATAGGTTTAACATTTATGTTAGCTCTATACTCTGTTTCTGCCCAAAGAATTCTTTGTGCTACTTGTGCTTCTGGATTTAATTCTACACCATCTAATATAATCTCTTTAAATTTTTGATATCCAGCTCTGTCAATTAAATGACCTCCATGAATATACATTGGTTTATGGTGAAGTACATTAGCTGAGAACTTTTGCCAGTTTCCGATAACTGCCATAATTACATCTTCAGTTACCCAGTTCAAGAACATCTTACCCATTCTTGGATATTGTTTTCCTGTTCTTCCACCAATTGTAACTCTAAATAATTTTTGCTCTGGTCTTACCCAAGCTGATGATGGACAAGCTTCAACACATTCTCCACATCCTACACAACAGCAAGAATCTTTAACGATTCTATGATTTTCTAATTTTAAAACTCTTGTAGCAGCGTGCTCACAAACTTTCACACATCTTCCACATCCAATACATCTATCTTTTAAATAGATTGGTTTTGTTACTCCAATTATACCAAAATCATTGAAATGACCTTTAGCACAGTCATTTGGACATCCTGCTATTGCCATTTTTATATGATAGTGACTTGGGAAGATTTGCTTTTCAAGCTTTCTAGCTAATTCCCATGTATTGATGTTTGCTTTTACACAATGAGAGTTTCCAATACAAGCCATTATATTTCTAGCTCCTATAGTTGGATATCCAGCTTTACTAACATCCATGTCAACTCCACACATCTCAACATCCACTTCTTTTATATATTCTTCTAAATAAGCATTTACAGCTTCTACATTTTCATATTTTATTCCTGGAGCATTTAGAGTTTGTCTCATACCCATGTGGAAAGTTCCGTCTCCCCATTTCTCTGCAATCTCTTGTATTACTCTTAAATATTTAGCTTCAATTAATCCACCTGGAACACGAAGTTGGATCATGAATTCTCCAGGTACTTTTGATTGACGGAAACAGTTAAGTTTCATTTTAGTTATATTTATATCGTGATTCAATTTTTATACCTCCTTAGTCGATTAGATATTTAGCTGCTGAATAATTAAATACTGGTCCTTCTAGACAAACATAAACTTCATCTATTCTACAGTGACCACACTTTCCTACAGCACAAGACATTTTTCTTTCGAAAGATACCCAAATTTTCTCAGCTGGAACACCAAGCTTTTCAAATTCTATAGCTGTATATTTCATCATATTTGGAGGTCCAACAATTACAACCTCTAAATCATTAAATCCATCTGATAACATCTTTAAATGTGGAACATACTCTGTTACAAGTCCTACACATTCACCATCTATTCCACATCCTTTATCTACAGTTAATACCATAGGGTGGCTTTTTCTCCATTGCATTATCTCATCTTTGAAAAGTATAGATGCTTCATCTTTAAATCCAAATAGTAACTCCATAGATTGAACCTCTTCTGGATTATTATGGATATGTTTGATTAAAGATCTCACTGGAGCTAAACCAGATCCACCTGTTACTATAACAACTTTTTTATTTTTTATATCTATTGTATCAAACCCTACTCCGTATGGTCCTCTCATAGGTAAGATGTCTCCAGCATGAAGATTAAATATCTCATCTGTTACAACTCCTACTTTTCTTATTAAGAACTCTGCCCATCCCTCTTCAGCAGAGAAATCAGTTACAGATATTGGACACTCTCCTACTTTTGGAAGAGATAATTGCATAAATTGACCAAACTTTATGTTTCCAGCTTCTGGATATTCAACTCTAAACAGGTATTCTATCTCTGTAATTTTCTTTACATCTAATAGTCTATACTGTTTTGGCATTATTATATTTTCCATTATTTAGTACCTCCATTTAGTTTGTCAACTTCTGCTGCTAATTTATTTACAGTTGTTGCGAATGAAATGAATACAGGACATTTGTCGTCACATCTTCCACACCCAACACACATATGATGTTCTTTAAATCTCTTTTTGTGGTCATGAATTTTATGCATAACTTTAAATCTCATTCTTTCTCCACCAGATTTTCTGAATGAATGATCTCCAGCCATATCAGTATATCCATCTACATGACAAGAAGCATTGATTCTTCTTCTCTCTCCTGCATTTGAATCAGAAGTATAGTTCATATCATAACTTGTGAAACAAGTACAAGTTGAACAAGAAACAGTACAGCTACCACACATTAAACATCTCTTATCAAACTCTTTCCACATCTCTAAACTTTTAACTTTAAGTTGAGTTTCTTTATCGTTAATTTCAGGTATTCTTACAGTTCTTACATTTTCAAGAACAGGAGCTACTTTAAATTCAATCTCTTCATTGTTTTCGAAGTAAGTATTGAACTCAGCATCTTTTGATTCTACTAAAACTGTATCTCCATCAAACTTAACACCGAATGCATATTCGTCTGCTGAACCTGTACCCATTGAAGCACAGAAGCAAGTATCCCAACCATTTTTTGGACACTCAATTAATACAAACTTTGTTTTTTCTCTCATTCTTTTGTAGTATGAATCTTCATATCCACCATTTTTTAAGAAAATATCATCATATCTTTTGATTGAATGAATATCACAAGCTCTTGCAAAAACAAGCATAGGTCTCTCATCTACAACTTTAGTTTCTCTATAGTCTGCATCTGTAAAATATAATACTGTTTCTGTTATTGGACTTAATACTTCTTTTGCAGCATAATCAGATTTTTCATTATGAACAATTTCATCTGCTGAATAGACCCTATCATATCTTATAACATCTGTATCTGAGTATCTTCCTTGATTAGCAAATCTTTTTGGAGCATATACTTTATACTCTTTGCTAAGATTTTTTAGTAAGCCATCAAAATTTTCCGCTGTTATTTTGTATCCCATTCTTACTCTGCCTCCCTATATTTTTGAATTTTTATTCAATATTTTATATGTCTATATTACAACCAATGTGTTTTTTTGTAAACCATTATTTTCCAGTTTTTACAAAAAGTTTAATTTTGAATTTTTAGTCGAAACTTTAATACCCACTCTTTTATTTCCTTATTTTTTTAATAAACTTTTAACTATGAAGCTCCTTTTAAAATCTAATTGTTTACAATTATTGTGTACATAACTCAATGTTTTTTTTGGTTAATTTTTTATCGAATTAGAATCAAAAGATTGTTTTTTTCTCTATTTCATTATAGAATATTAGAAAATAACATTATTCAAAAGGCGGACATATGAAAAAATTTATTGTTGAAGCTGAATTTCACAACATGAAAATAACTCAATACTTAAAAGAAAAAGGTTACTCTGGAAGAGGAATTAGAAATGTTGAGGTTTACTTAAACGGAAAAAGAACAAAGACAACTAAGCAAGTTAAAAAAAATGCTAGATTATTAGTGAAAGAAAAAGATAAGGAAGTTGGAATTGAGCCAATCAAAATGAATCTAAAAGTTGTATACGAGGATAAAAACTTACTTATAATAGATAAAGATCCATACTTAGTTGTTCATCCAACAACTAAAAGAACTGATTTAACTCTAGCAAATGGTGTAATTTACTACCTTCAAGAGCAAACAGGTAAAATACAACCACCTAGATTCTTTAATCGTTTAGATATGAACACTACTGGACTTATCGTAGTTGCTAAAAATGCTTTCTCTCAAGCTTTTTTACAAAGTGATAAAGATAAAGTTTCTAAATTTTATCAAGCTATTGTTAAAGGTATCGTAAAAGATGATGAGATGATGATTGAAATTCCTCTTGGGAAAGAAGGAGATGATTTAAGACGAAAAGAGATGACTGTTGAACAAGGTGGACAAACTGCTAAAACTAGTATGAAGGTTTTAGAGCGTTTCCCTGAAGAAGATTTAACTCTTATAGAGTTAGAACTATTCACAGGTAGAACTCACCAAATACGTGCTCATATGTCTCTAGTTGGACACCCTATTTTAGGAGATGAACTTTACGGTGGTCTTGACCTTAGAGCGAAGAGACAGCTTCTTCACGCTTTTAAATTGATATTTACGGATGTTGAAACTAACGAAAAGAAAACTGTTGAAGCTCCTTTAGCAGATGATTTCAGAGAGGTTCTTCATAAAGTAAAATAATAATCATAAAAAAAATGCCATCTTTATATAGGATGGCATTTTCTTATTTAAGCTAATTTATTACTTTTCACAGGTTCAATTAGCTCTTCCCCTTGTAACTCCCCCTCAGTTCTAGCTATAATCAGCGTACAAACTGCATCTCCTGTTATATTCATAACAGTTCTAAACATATCTACAAATCTATCTATCCCCATTACAAGTGCCATACCCTCTAAAGGTAATCCAACTTGCTGTAAAACCATCCCCAACATAATAACTCCAACTCCAGGTACTCCCGCTGTCCCTATTGACGCTAATGTTGCTGTTAAAATAACAGTCACAAAATCCCCCATCGTCAATGAAACACCATATATTTGTGCTATAAATATCGTTGCAACACCTTGCATAATAGCTGTTCCATCCATATTTATCGTGCTACCTAATGGTAATGTAAATGATGACACACTTTTTGATACTCCAAATTCTTTTTGTAAAGTTTCCATTGATGCTGGTAATGTTGCACTACTTGAAGATGTAGAGAATGCAACCATCATAGGTCCCGAGAATTTTTTTAAGAATTTTATTGGATTATATTTAGCAACTAAAATTAGTAATGTTTGATAAGTTATTAAGTAATGAAGTATCAGTACAACTACTACACCTATAAAATATTTAAGCAAAGGCATCATTGCTGAGTATCCTAATGTAGCAAATGTTTTTCCTATTAAACCATAAACACCAAACGGTGCTATTTGCATCACAATTTCAACCATCTTTAAAATTATATTATTTAACTCTTCCATCCCTTTTCTTACAGTTGAAACTTTATCTCCTAATATAGCCATTGCTATTCCAGTAACTATTGAAAATATTATAATTTGAAGCATATCCCCTTTTGCTAATGCTTCAATTGGGTTAACAGGAATCATTCCTAAAAGAATATCAACAAACGGCTTTGTTTCTCCTACAGTTACACTAGCTACAGATGAAGTTGTTAATACAACACCTTTTCCTGGGTTAATCAACGACCCTACACCTAATGCTAAAGTTATTGCAACTGCTGTCGTTCCTAAATAAAATCCTAAAGTTTTAATTCCAACTCTACCTAATTTTTTAACATCCTCTATTCCAGCAGCTCCGACTGTCAATGAACAGAAAACTAATGGTACAACAATCATTCTAATTGCCCTTATAAAACCAGCTCCTAAAAAATTAAATAAAAAATCTATAATATATTTTTTTATTATCTCATTCTCTCTAAATGGATATAATGCTAATCCACTAATAACACCTAAAACTAGAGACATAAATATCTTATTTGTTAAACTTAACTTTTTCATTAAATCCACTCCTTACATTCATTTTTCTTCTTATAAATCTATTATACAAAATTAAAAACTAAAAATCAATAAAAAAGATTATTTTTTTCTAAACTTAAAATAAATGAAAAAATATTTTCATTTTAAAACTAGTTCTAATTTTAATGAAAAAGTAATCATAAAAAGATTAATTTTAGTGCCGCTGAATAAATTGACAAATTGACGAAGATAATATATCATTAAGACATAACGAAAGAAAGTACTACAAAAAGAAATATAAAAATACTTTTTTTCTTAAAAATGATTAATAATAAAAAAAATATAAATATATTAGGAGGTTTCCAAATGGCAGTTAAAGTAGCGATTAATGGATTCGGTAGAATTGGAAGATTAGCATTAAGATTAATGATGAACAACCCTGAGTTTGAGGTAGTAGCAATAAACGATTTAACAGATGCAAAAACTC
>JBOFYP010000172.1:0-2219 GCA_051654725.1 Cetobacterium sp. | reverse complement strand
TAATACTTTTGAGATTGCTGCTGTTGTTGTTGTTTTTCCGTGGTCTACGTGTCCTATTGTTCCTACGTTAACGTGCGGTTTACTTCTTTCAAATTTTTCCTTAGCCATTTGAAATTGCCTCCTGTTTTATTTATATTTTATAATTCTTATTGTGACTCAACTAAGAGTCACAATATTATTAAACTTTTGTATATTTTCAAGATTTAAAGCAAAGTAATAATTACTTTCCTCTTTGCTCTTGGATAGCTTTTTGAACTGATGCTGGAACTTGTGCATACTCTTCAAATTCCATTGAATAAGTTGCTCTTCCTTGAGATTTAGATCTTAAGTCAGTTGCGTATCCGAACATCTCTGATAAAGGTACTTTAGCATTGATTATCTTTGCTCCGTTTCTATCAGTCATTCCACCTATCATACCTCTTCTTGAGTTGATATCTCCTATGATATCTCCCATGTACTCTTCTGGAGTAGTTACTTCTACTTTGAAGATAGGCTCAAGTATGATTGGTTTAGCTTTTATAGCAGCTTGCTTAAGTGCCATAGATCCAGCTATTTTAAATGCCATCTCAGATGAGTCAACCTCATGGTATGATCCATCATAAAGTGTAACTTTTAAGTCTACCATAGGGTATCCAGCTACAACTCCAGCCTCAAGAGACTCTTTACATCCTTTTTCAACAGCAGGAATATATTCTCTAGGAATAGCTCCTCCTGATATTTTGTTAACGAATTCGAATTCTTTACCAGGGTTTGGCTCAAGAGTTATCTTAACGTGTCCGAATTGCCCTTTTCCTCCAGATTGCTTAGCATACTTAACCTCTTGGTCTTGTTTCATGCTTATAGTTTCTCTGTAAGCAACTTGTGGCTTACCAACAGTTGATTCAACTTTGAATTCTCTTCTCATTCTATCAACGATAATCTCTAAGTGTAATTCTCCCATTCCTGAGATGATTACTTGTCCAGTTTCCTCATCAGTTTTAACTCTGAATGTAGGATCCTCTTCTGCAAGCTTAGATAAAGCTAGACCCATTTTTTCTTGGTCTACTTTTGTCTTAGGCTCAACTGCAACCGAAATTACTGGCTCAGGGAATTCCATTTTTTCAAGAACGATTGGTGAATCTTCAGAACATAAAGTATCTCCTGTTGTTGTATCTTTCAATCCAACAGCAGCTGCGATATCTCCACAGTAAACAATTTCGATTTCTTCTCTTTTGTTTGCATGCATTTGAAGAATTCTTCCCATTCTCTCTTTTTTACCTTTTGTTGAGTTTAATACATAAGATCCTTTTGTAAGAACTCCTGAGTAAACTCTGAAGAATGTTAATCTTCCTACAAATGGGTCAGTCATAACTTTGAAAGCTAATGCAGCAAATGGAGAGCTGTCTGCAATTTCTCTAGTTATTTCTAATTCAGGATTCTTAAGGTCAGTTCCTTTTATAAGTCCTTTATCAGTTGGAGCTGGCATATAAGTGATGATAGCATCAAGTAATGATTGAACTCCTTTATTTTTAAATGCAGTTCCACAAGTAACTGGTACAATTGTGTTTGCTAATGTAGCGGCTCTTAAAGCAGTATTGATTTCTTCAACAGAAATCTCTTCTCCTCCAAAGAACTTTTCCATTAATGCATCAGAAGTTTCTACAACTGATTCGATCATAAAGTTTCTAGCTTCTTCTGCTTCTTCAAGTAATTCAGCTCTAATATCTCTAAGTTCGAAGTTTTGTCCGTTGTCAGAATCTTTTGGCCATACAATTTCTTTCATTTCTAATAAATCGATAACTCCTTCGAAGTCATCTTCTGCACCGATTGGTAACTGAATAGGTACTGGATTAGATCCTAATTTTTCTCTTATATCATTTACACACATCTCGAAGTTAGCTCCGATTCTGTCCATTTTATTGAAGAAAGCTATTCTTGGTACACCATACTTATCAGCTTGTCTCCAAACTGTTTCAGATTGTGGTTGTACTCCGTCAACTGCTGAGAATACAGCAACTGCACCATCAAGTACTCTTAGAGATCTTTCAACCTCAACTGTAAAGTCCACGTGTCCTGGTGTGTCTATTATATTTACTCTGTAATTTTTCCAGAAACATGTAGTAGCAGCAGAAGTAATTGTTATACCTCTCTCTTGCTCTTGCTCCATCCAGTCCATTGTAGCGGCACCTTCGTGAACCTCTCCAATTTTATGAGCTACTCCAGTGTAGAATAATATTCTT
>JBOFYP010000171.1:0-10603 GCA_051654725.1 Cetobacterium sp. | reverse complement strand
GTGATAAAAAGTAGAATCCAGCTAAAAGGATACCAACTCTTACTAAAGATGTTAGAAAAATAAATAGTGACGGATTTTTAAACCGTTTACTCTCATTTACCCCAAAATCTAAGCTGTAGAAAAATAAAAAACCTAAAAGCATTCCTCCTATAAATGCTAAAACCATAGCTCACTCCTCCTATAATGAAAGATTCTCATTATTACTCTTAATACCACTATCTACCACTAGGAAGAGGCATTTCCTTTTAAAATTCCTTATCTAGTTATTATCTAGCAGCTCTAATCTCTTCTAAAACTCTGAATAAAAACTTTTTACACTGGTCATTTTTAATTGTGTAATAAACTTCACGGAACTCATTTGATGGGAACTCAAGTAAAAGGATATTCATAACCATTCTATCTCTATAGATATCGCTTCTATTTAAACTTCTCTCAATAATTCTAAGGTTTTCCTCTTCATCATCTTCTAAAAGTTTATCCACGATTGTATTTGCATTTTTAATAAGAATCTCTAAGTTAGTAAGTCTATCTCTACGATTTCTAACTTTATTTTTATCATAATAAGTTGTTCCTTTGTTTAATTCTTGAATCAATCCAAAAAGATTTAACTCAGGGTCTCTCTCTAAAATATTTAACATCTTACCATAAATTACATTACTCTCTTTATCCTCTGGGCTCTGTTTCTCTAAAGTCACAATATATTCATTTGAAATTTTAACTAATATTTCATTCATAATTACATCTCCTATAACATTTTCTTAGTCTTCATTATATCATAGAGTATAAAAAAAGAGCAGAAATAATTACTTATTTCTACTCTCACGAGCTCTATCAAAAATATCTCCGATATTCATACGGAACCTCAAATATAAACCTCTATCTAGCTCTCTTGTTGGGTCAAAGTCTTTATCTCTGAATCCAACAAAGTTATATCCAACAGAAAGCCAAAGGTTACTTTTAAAGAGATACCCAAGCTCTAAACCTAAACCATAATCAATATTACTCTCGTTATCAAATAGTACTGCTAAATTGACACCAGCAGTCCAAGCTTCATATATATCATAGCTTAAATTCCCAGCAACCAAGTAACTGAAATAGTTACTGTTTACACCCTCATAGGATATATCACTATTTTTAACGGCGAATGTAATTGTTTTCTCAAAATCGAGTTCATCTTGGAAGTTGTGTGTACTACGTAAAATATGTGTCAGCTTTTTATAATTATCTTCAACTATATTTTTCGAATAGTTGAACTCATATTTATTCATAGAGTGATAAGAGTTGTCTTTTGCATCTCTATAGGCAAAACCGATTATAAATCTGTTCTCCTCTTCGTCTCCCTCTATGTAATATCTATTTTTAGCTATAAAATAAGCACTTTCACTCATCTGTTTTCCATAACTCAACTTATTCAAGAATGAATATTCATCCTCAATTTCAAACTCAAACTCACCTCTAAAACGTCCAAATTTTTCTGATCTATAATCATATCCAATCGTTACATTTGTTTCGTTTCCTTTATCATCTGATAAACCTGATACTTTTTCAAATGTTCCAAAGACTTTTGAATGCTCATCTATCTCTATTGTTCGTTTTAGTCCATATGCAACTTCTGGAAGTAAATTTTCATTATCTTTTTTCTCACGATACTCTGAGTAAACCTCATTTTTAGAAACCGTTGTTTTCACTCCAACAACAGTTTGATTACTGTCCTCTTCTCCATCAAGGTAGTAAAAATCTCCAAGATTTGAGATTAATTCATGTCTAACATAAACCGAGGTTTCTTCAAACACCTTATAGTCAGCTCCAACAGCCATTCTTCTCTGCTCTGTATCCTCTAAACCTTGCTCATACTCTAAGAATAGTTTTAACTTATTGTCTTCTAAACCTTGCCAGGTAATCTTTCCACCAAAGCTGTAAACTTGCTCTTTCTCGGTTTCACTATCCTTGATATACTGTCGCAATCCGAGCTCATATTTAAAACTCTTTATCCAATCAGTTTCATATCCCAAATAGGTATCCATTCTATTTTCAGAAGCTCCATCCTGAGAGGATCTTTCCTCTAAAGTTGAGCTCAGTTTTAATTTACCTTTCTCTTCAAAGCTATACTCTGCAATTACTTTTGCTCTATGAATTCCACTTTCTAAACTCGAATCTTCATTTGAGTATTCATCACTTGATTTTTCATATATAAATTCTGTCTTAACTCGATCTTTTTCGTACTGTACAAAGATTGAGCTTGCATCTCCAGATGTTCCGAACTCATCAGTTGTGAAAGAGTGTTCAGCTACTAATTGGAACTCATCTCCCTCATAAACAACATGAACTGTTGAAATCTCTGAACTATCCTCTTCTCGGTCATCTTCAAAGTGTGTCGCTCCGATTTTTACTTTATCATTCAATTTATAATTTGCCTCTCCACCAAAGACTAAACTTTTCTTCCCTTCAGCATCTTCAACCTCGTATGTAACCTTTACTTTTATAGGATTGAAGCTTAAATCTAGGCTAGGAAGTGGTTCTGAGAAATATATTCTTCCAAAATCATATTCTAAAGTATACTCTTCACCTGATATTAATTTTCTCTCTTCTAAAATTATTCCAGTCGTTTTATCTTCGACTAAAACTGTTACAATCTCACTACCTTGAACAATATCTCTACGGCTTAATTTATAAGGTCCAGAAACACCTTCACCTCTAAACTCCTCTGTAAACTTTACATTTGATGTTTCAGCTATAAAAGTTGTAACCTCGAATCTATCATCCTCATATTTTACGACTCCCCCTGTTAGAGTTCTATTAAATTTACCGAGTCTTAAATTTTGAGTTAATAGCTCACCAGTTTTATAATCTCCATATAACAAGTATGAACGGTCTCTATCAATTTTCAAAAATAGATTCTCTCTTGATTTTCCAACATAACCTTTTGTAGAGTTATCACCAAAGATTGGATAGTAATCCTCAGGGTCTTTATATGAGAAAAACTTATCCTCATTATCTTTATGTGTATCATAAGTCAATGTCAAATATCCAACGTTTTCGACGTTTCCTTCTCCGTAAACAGCTCCTCTATAGAAAAATTTATCTTTATATGAATCAATCTCTTTTTCAAAGAAGAAATTAGTGTCACGATTTTTATTAAAATTATATCGCCCCTCGACTATTCCATTCATGAAGAAATCTGTTTCAGATCCCTCTATATCTAGGGTTATCTCGGTATCTTTTCCCTCAGCCTCTATTTTAAATCGGACCCTATTTTTCCCTGGATTTGGTTTATATCCAACTTCACCATATCCATCTATATTTGTTACAAAAGTTGCACTGCTCTCTGTCACTCCATCACGAGTGATAAATCGCCCTTTGTTAGCCTCTATTTTTATTGTCAAACTCTGGTCTATTGGATGATCGTAGTTATCTACACCTTTAACAATTATTTTTTTCAAGCTACTATCATCTAAACTATCCTGAACCTCGACTAAAACCTTCTCATATCCACCTCTTACAAAGACTTCAATCTCTTTTCGACCTCTCTCAACGCCAAACATATCATGATAAGCTACTCTTAACTTTGTTTTTCCAGGGTCTAGTTTAACAGATGCATACTCTAAGAAAAACGTATTTGTCTGTGCAACTTTTGCTGTTAAAGAGACATTTGCTGGTGATACCTCTACATCATTTGCAAAAAGTTTTAATGTTCCTTCTCCAGGTCCTTTTACTTGGAAACTCATAAACTCTGGAACGAGTGCTCCATCTTTAACATTTAAAATATCTAAATCATTATTTAAAGTCTGTAACGTTGCTTCTAATCGGTGGTCTGGAATCAAGTTCCACTCCTCTGTCAGAGTTTTTCTTTTTTCCTGCTCTTTTTCTTCGACACTCATATTCTCGTAAAGTATAGTGTTTCTTATACTTTCAATATCGAGCTCTTTTCCACTATCAATTATACCTTTCTCTCCATCCAACTCTTTTTTATTACCACCTAAGCTACTTTTCGTTTCTAAGAATTTCCCCTCAATAGCTCGGTCTAATTCATAGCTATCTTGAGCTAAAGTTTCAAATCTTTTCTCTAAGATTTTCTTAATAAATTCTAAATCTCTTGTGCCATCTAGGGTTAAGGCAAAGTCACTTCTATCAAGCTGAGCTTTTTTCAAATCTAAAAACTTTGATTCTCCATTTTCACTATGCAAATTTGAAATCTTTTTCGTTTTCAGCCCTAAAGGTAGAGTGTTTCTAAAAACTTTTGTAGTATGAGTTACAGCTTCGACACCGTAAATACTATATTTTCCGTAACGGTCACTGATTGCAAAGTCTCCATTCTCTAAAAATATTTTAACTCCTGATACAGGAATATCTTTTTCATCTTTATAAAGCCCATCATCATCTAGGTCAAGATATACTCGACCAAACACAATCCCTTTATCATGGAAATTATCTTTATCAATATCTATCTCAGCTGTAGCTATATTTGAACCAAAGCTTTGTCCTAAGACAGTCTTTCCAGCAGCACTAACCCTATTTACATTTTTTCCATCTTTAGCATTTACATTTACCCTTGCCATATATGTAATTTTTTCAGCTTCGATACCTTTTTCAACGTTCCTAAATTTAGGTTGTACTTCTAATTTTATATCTACTCTATTTCCAACCTCATTTGAAACATCCTTTAAAGAGAAAGCATCCGATACCCTCACACTGTTAGGAATTAAAGTCATCCCTTTAGGAAGATAATCTGTAAATGTAACATTTTCAAAATTTTCATCTATACTATTTTTTATTATAACCTCATATTTAACTAAATCTCCAATTGTAGCATTTTTAGATTTCGATATCTTTTCAATAAGCATCTTTTTATCCAGCTTATATATAATCTTATTTACAACCTCACCATATTTTGAGTTGTTATAATTTAGCTCTAAAGCAATCTCTCCATCTTCAATATCCCCAATATATTCGGGATTTTTTATAACTACCTCAACTTTTTTTACTCCTTCTAATTTAACATCTTCACTCAAATATTTTTTCAATAGTGGGTCATACTCTAGTACCACATCTTCCTCTTTATCCTCAACCTTTAATATAACTTCTTTAAATTTAACATCTTTTTTTAAATCAACAGTAAAATATACATTCTCTTTTAAAAGGTTCGGAAAATCAAGTTTTCCTAAAATTTTCAGCTCCTCTTTTTCATTCAACTCTTGCTCTTTTTCATTCTCTGGATGATCAGTGAAAGCTAATGGGTTGTAGATGTTTAAAGTATTTTCAACACAACCTAAAATTGCATTATCCTCTTTGGACACGAGATCCAAACAGAATAATGCACTTTTTAAATTTATTGTATTTTTTAAATCAGTTCCTTCAAAAAATATGAAATAACTCCGATTACTTTTGAACAGCATTGGTACACTTTCAAAACGATTTTCGGGGTTATTGCTTAACTCTATAGTTTCTCCAGTTAGTTCATCTACTATTCGAAATTTAATAATATTTGCATAAATACCATTCGAGTAAGAACTTCTAAAGTATAACTCTTTATCTCCCATATTCTTCATAGTTAGCACTGCTTTTAAAGAGATTCGATTATTACTTCCCAACTCTTGAACAGGATTATTTTCCTCTGCTTCTCCAAAATTCATCTCTCGAAATTTTACAGATGTAATAACAGAGTTACTCTGAACCTCAGCCCCATCTCGGATTGTATATCGAGCTATATTTGTAACCTCAACATATTCAGCAAAAATATTAGTATAAAAAAAGAAGGTGGATATTATAAATAAAATTGTTTTTTTCATTATAATATCCCCCCCTCTTATTTTAATCTTTTAAAAATTTACTGATTTATTAATTTACATCAGTAGATGTTACTGTATTTATTTTTACATGGAATAACATTCTAACTGTATATCCAGGTTCAAGAGTCTCTAAATCAACAACAACCTCTCCTTTTTGTCCAGATCCAGGTTTTTTAGTTATCTCTGATCCACCTACAAGAGCCCCCGCAGCATTATAAAGCTCATACTTAGGTAATGGAATTACTCCGTTAGGTGTTGTACCATATATAATCGTTGTATAGAATGGTACGTTATCTTTTAATTGAACTGTTCTAGCTTGATCAGATCCATTATTTTTAACATCTATTCTATAGTGAATAACATCTCCAGGATTTGCATTTTGAACACTTGTTTTCCAACTTTCAGATGTACTTAATCTTTGGAATTTTGCAATATTTAACTTCTCAGCAAGCACTGTAGTCTCATCATAAGCTGATGTTACTGTTGGTGTTGTAGAGTATGTACCTTGAGTTAAATTAGGAACTATCGTAGTTAGATTTTTTGCTCCAGATGGTGCTCCTAAAGGTGCAAATACTCTAGCAAATATAGTTACCTCTTCTCCAGGTTTTAATCCAGAAATTGTAGCAAAGTCAACAAACGGAATATCAATAGCACTTTCAAAGATACCATTTTTATTAACATCTAAGAAAGTTTCTGTTCTCCATTGAGCTAAGCTTTCTGTTGTAGTTAAGTTAAGAGAACTTGCTTTTCCATCTCCCTCTAATACGTTACCATTATTTCTAACCTTATGTGTATAAACTATGTTTCCACCAGCATAAGTTTCACCTTTTAAGTTTGGTATGATTTGTACACTTCTTATTGGGTTGATACTTAATGAATCATACTTTATATCTCTAGACCCAGTAGTTAAAGATGTAACTCTGAAGTATAAAGGCACAACTGCAGCGATTGATGTAGATGAAACTGTAACTTCAGCATCAATTCTCTGACTGTTTCCAGGTGCAATTTTAGCTGTTTTAGTAACTTCAGCTCCTCCACCTTGCTTGAATTTAACAACTACACCAGATGGTAGAGTCATATCTGAGAAGTCAGCTTTTGTACTTACTTCTAAAGAGTATTGCTCTTCAACATATTGGCTTGTATTGTTTATATGTAATACAAAGTTTCCAACATCTCCTGGATTTACATTGATTTGAGTAACAGGATTTCTCTCTGGTCCTAATCCAATTCCTGGAGCATCATTAGGTTTTTCACTAACAGAGAAATTATTTGTAATATCTACTGTTGATACTCTAATAGTTCCTAAAGTATCGTTAGCTTTTACATTATAATCAGGTTTATATGTACTTGTTGCATTTTTTACAATTTTGTAGTTTGAACCTGGGTTAGGCATATTTATAGGTAGAGTTGCATATAAAATTACATTTACATGATTATCAGCTCCTGGATATACTAATCCAGTATCTATCTTTCCATCTCCATTTGTATCTAAAATTGGTCTCTCAGTATGATCTCCATCTTCTTCTCCATATTGAGTAGAATCCATAGCCAATCTGAAAGTTGTTCCAGCTGGGAAGAACTCATCAGATAATGATATAGAGTATCTCTCAGGAGCATTTGCAGTATTTGTAAATTTATTTACGAATCTTAAAGTTTCTCCAGCTTGACCTACAGGAATATGCATTCCTTCAAATTCAGCTCTAACGAATTTTAAAACTTCGTAGTTAACTCTATTTGAATCTCTACTTATTAAAGTATCGTCGCCAGTTATCTTAAACTGATATTTTGCCTCATTTGGAATTATTCCAACTGGAGTATTTGCAGGAACTATTACTTTAAACTCAATATATCCATTTTGAGATGTAAGTAAGTTATTTCCAGGAACACCACTTGGTAATTCAAATGTTAAATCTTGGTCTATAACTTTAAATTTAATACTTTCTCCGTTATTAGCATCTGTTTCAGTATCTTCAGCATCTGTAAGTGCTGTTGTTTGTCCAGTAAAGTTTTTCCATTTTGCACTGTTTGGAACATATTTGAATTTATTATCTAATTTATCTGTTAAAATGAAGTCTCTTGCTTTATTAGCAACCTCAGGATCATCATTTGCTATTTTTAAAAGTACTGTAACTTCAGTATCAGTTTCTGATGTTCCACTCGCTTTGTTTATTGTTTTATAAACAATAGCATTTCCACCTACTTGGAACTTAATTGTTTCATTTACACTAACTTCAGGGATTGCAGAATCTTTAGAGTCAGCATAAATTTTTCCAGCTACTCCTAAATTAACATCATCTCCTTGAAGTGTTTGAACTGCTACTAATAAACTTACTCTATCTCCAGGCTCTAAATCCTTAATTTGATATTTACCATTAGCATCTGCTACTAATTTAGTTTCACCAGCATCTATAGTACCATTATTATTTTTATCTAAATAGATCTCAACTTTTCTAGGTCCAGTATAGTCATGTCTTAAATCATAACTATCTTTTACGTTTCCTGTATTTACTAAAGTATGGTTAAATACAGCTGTTGACCCTTTAGCAATTGAAGTAATTCTATCTGGTGTTAATACTAAATTATAAACAGGATTAATCCTAGTTATAACAATATTCGATTGTAAGAATTTTTGAGTGTTATTTTCCGTAAAATATGACACATACGCTTGGTTACCAATGTCTGTATTAGCTAAAGGTACTTCTGCTCCAATTAGTGAACCATAAGCTTTCGCTCCAGCACCTAGAGACAGTAACAATGCTAATGTTAAGTTTGATTTTCTCATCATCTAATCTCTCCTTTAATTTTTTTTTGTTAAAACACTAACTCGAAAAATTAATTCCCACCTCCATTTACTTTTACTTGAATCTCTAAATTTAGAGATTTTCCAGGTTCTAATTTCTCAATATTCCAACTAACTAATCTATACTGAGAATCTTGAACTTGTACTCCATCAATCATTATTGGATAAGGTAAAAAATCTCTCTCATTAACAGAAACAAGGTAGTTTGAAGGTAAACCTTTATCTGGGATAAAAGTTGTTCCTGTAGGCACTGGAATCGTTGGATTGATTTTCTCAAGAGCCTCCTCGGTTTCATTACTGATGAAAAAATTATAAAGAATTATATCTCCAGGAGTTGCTTCTGCTGCCTCAACTTTAGACTGCACACCCTCCTTATCCACTATAACTTTGTAGCTTTTCAGCTCGGTTTTAACCTCAGCAAAAGCTGTTGTTACTAAAACTAAAAATAAAACTAGTAATCTTTTCATAAAATATTCCTCCTATTATTTTGTATTTATTTTAAAATAATTTTTAAATCATCATATTGAGTTTTAATATCAGCAATCTCTTTTTGAATCTGAGAGCTGCTCTCATTTATGGCACCAGTAACATAGAGCTCTGATAATCCCTCTGCTAAATGCATTAAGTGTTCTCTTTTAAAAGAGATATTAACTGGATTTTCAGTAGTTCCAATCTCTCTTAATAGTAAATCCCTATTTCTAACACCCTCAGAGAAAATCATAACAGCCTTGAAATCTCTAGGCTCTTTACTCTGTGGAAACTGAATAGCTATTTTATCTTTCACAGGAATCTCTAAAATGTGTTTTGCATTAAAATCAACTGTTTTAGCAGCCCACTCGTTCGCCTTATTTATTATCTCTTTAAACTCTGAATAGTTTAACTGTAGACCATCTACAAACACTGTTTCAGCTTTAGTCTCTAAATCAATCATAACTCCAATGCTTAAATAATCACTATCTTGTAACCTTGAAGGCGTAATAGGAATTATCAAAGTTTTTCCAACAACATATGAAACGACAGGCTTTGTACTATCCCCATTGAAACGATACTGCACAGTTTCAACCCCTTTGTAGAAACTAGCTATATCCTCTCTAATTTTTTTTACCTCTCCAGAATTTTCTAAAAACTGACTCGTTTTGTTAGTAACATTATTTTTAGCTGAATCTCTTTCAGAAGGATTACATCCTAAAATTTGAAATAAACTTATCAGTAAAAAAAACTTTTTCATACTCTTTCCTCCCCATTTTTTCTAAATATACATCTTTCTAAAGTACTCTTACTTAAACAGTTTATTCCTTCCTTTTTTAAAAGAAAAAATAAATTGAAATTTCTTACCAGAATACCTCAACTTTATTTCAAATTCACAAGACTAATAATGTATGCTACTATATTGTGTAAAATAAAATAAAATAAAATATTTTAGAGGAGTTAAAAATGAAAAAACTTTTTTTTGCTATCTCTCTAGTTATTTCAGCTACAGCTTTCAGTGCTGAAATTAAAAATGAGAAAGGAAGTATGGATTTCCCGAAATTAACAGTTGAAAAAGTTGAAGGTGCAACTTATATCGCTTTAACTAGTAACTCTGGTGAAGCTTATATATTTGGATTAGCTAATGATGTTCTTTTAGATGTTCAAAAAGGTAAGAATCAAGATGAGGTTTTAGGTTTCTATGATAGCTTAGAAGAGAATAAATTAGATGTTGAGCTATTTGATGTTTCTAAATCTAAAGGTGCTTTGACTGTAAAGCCTACTTATGAAGATTTTACTATTAACTTTACAAAAGATGAGACTACAAAGATTTTCAAAGCAGTAAAGGGGGGGAAATAATATGAAAAAGATTTTAGCAATTTTAGGTATTTTGACTTCTATAAATATTTTTGCTGCTGATATTGTTAAAAATGATATCCCCACAGCTACTGATAAAATTGGATTTTCAGTTCAAAAAAGTAATGCATATTTTGCTCTACAAACAAAAAGTGGTGCTACTGTAACTTTCGGTTTACCTAAATCTGTACTA
>JBOFYP010000170.1:0-22512 GCA_051654725.1 Cetobacterium sp. | reverse complement strand
ATATCAACTCTTTATCTAAAACTGTTCTTTCAATTATGGAACTTGATAAAATAATTTCAACAATTCTTGATGCTTATTTTGTATTAACTGGAGCAAAAAGAATCTCTCTATATCTATGGGAAGATGGTAAACTTCAAAATAAAAGAATTAAAGGAGATATATATTTTAAAGGTGAATTAAGTTATCCTGAAGAAGTTTTATCTCAATTTACTCGAAAAGATTATAAAAAAGTTTATAGTGAACTCCTTAAAGGTTTTCCTCTTACTCCTGAAGAAAAAATCATTGCTTCTCCTCTTACAGTAAAAGGAAAAGAGTTAGGTGTTATCTTTATCATTGAAGATAAGTCTAAACTTATTAAAAGTGATGAAGAAACTATTTCAGCTTTAACTATTCAAGTTGCTATTGCTATTAACAATGCTCAAATATATTCAGATTTACTTATTAAAGAAAGAATGTCTCAAGAACTTGAAGTTGCTTCTAGAATTCAAAAAAGAATTATTCCTAAGAAAATTCAAAAAGTTTTAGGTCTTGATGTTGCTACATTCTTCGAACCTGCCAAAGAGATTGGTGGAGATTATTATGATTATTCTCTTTTAAATGAAAAAACATTTAGTATTACTATTGCTGATGTTAGTGGTAAAGGAGTTCCTGCTGCTTTTCTTATGGCACTTGGTCGATCTGTTTTAAAAACTTTAGAATTACAAGGTGAAGAACCTAGATGTAATGTTAGAAAACTTAATAAATTAATCTATCCTGATATAACAGAAGATATGTTTATAACTATGTTTCATAGCAAGTATGATTATGATACTAAAATTCTTACATATTCAAATGCTGGGCATAATCCTCTTGTCGTATATAACAGTATTACTCAATCTATCGAATCTCATTCTGTTAAAGGGGTTGCTATTGGCTTTTTAGATGATTATAACTATAAACAAGGTGAACTAAAACTTAATATTGGAGATGTTGTAATCTATTATACTGATGGAATTACTGAAGCTGAAAATAACAATAAAGAATTATTTGGTATCGAACGTTTGAAAAATATTTTATTACAAACAGCCACTCTTTCATCTAAAGAGATTAAACAAAAATTATTGTCAGAAGTAAATCTATTTCAAAATGGTTGTGAACAAAATGACGATATTACATTTGTTGTAATTAAGAGAGACGAATAAAAAAAGTTGACTACATCAATTTTACATAATATAATTTTACGAGGTAATTTTTAAAAAAATTTAGGGAGGGCTCTAAGTGAATAATTATATCTTAGAAATGCAGCACATTCGAAAAACTTTTTTAGATGGAAAAGTTATCGCTAACGACGATATCACTTTGAAAATCTTAAAAGGTGAAAAACATGCTATTGTTGGTGAAAATGGAGCGGGTAAATCAACACTTATGAAAATGTTAAATGGTCTTTATACTCCTACTTCTGGTAAAATATTTTATCAAGGAAAAGAAGTAGAAATAGATTCACCTGGTAAAGCTGCTGAATTAGGAATTGGAATGGTTTATCAGCATTTTATGCTTGTTCCTACTTTAACGGTTGCTGAAAATATGATTTTAGGAGTTGAACCAAAAAAAGGTTTATCTTTAGATATCAAGAAAGCTCGTGAAGATGTTGTCAATGTTTCAAAAAAGTATGGACTTGAAATTGATCCAGATGCTTTAATTTCAAATCTTTCAATTGGTATGCAACAAAGAGTTGAAATCTTAAAAATACTTTTTAAAGGAGCTAACTTATTAGTTTTTGATGAGCCTACAGCTGTTCTAACTCCTCAAGAGATTAAAGAACTTTATAAGATCATGGATAATCTTATTGCTGAAGGAAAAACTATTATTTTTATCTCTCATAAACTTCAAGAAGTTTTAGATATTTCTAACAACATAACAGTTATTAGAAGAGGTGCTGATATAGCTAATTTTTCTACAGAAGAGGCTACGAAAGAGAAAATTGCAAATGCAATGGTTGGAAGAGCTGTTCTTTTTACAACAGAAAAACCTGATGTGAAAATAGGAAAAACTGTTTTATCTATTAAAAATGTTGGAGTTAAAGATCATTTTGGTGTAATTAAAGTTCAAGGCGCTACTTTTGATATTAGAGAGGGCGAAGTTCTAGGGATTGCTGGTGTTGAAGGTAGTGGTCAAACTGAACTTATTGAAGCTTTAACTGGTCTTAAAGAGATATTCTCTGGAGAAATGGTTTTAGATGATATAATATTAAAAAGAAAAACTCCTCGTAAAATATCTCTACTTGGTTTAGCTCATATTCCAGAAGATAGGCATAAAAGAGCTGCTGTTTCTCAATTTAGTGTTATGGAAAATTTTGCTCTTGGGCTTGAAAGAGATGAATATTCAAAATTTGGATTTTTAAACTTTTTAAAATTAAGAAAAGATGCAGAGTTTTATATGGAAAAATATGATGTAAGACCTAGAAGTGTTGATACTGATTTTGGAAGACTTTCTGGTGGAAATCAACAAAAAATTATTGTTGCTAGAGAATTAGAAAAAAAGAATAACAGTCTTATAATTGCTGGACAACCCACAAGAGGTGTTGATATTGGAGCTATTGAATCTATTCACTCACTTATCTTGAATGAAAAAGCAAAAGGAAAAGCTGTTATGGTTGTTTCATCTGAACTTTCTGAAATTTTAAACCTTTCAGATAAAATAGCTGTTATGTGTGCTGGAAAAATAACTGGAATTCTTTCTAGAGAAGAAGCAAATGAAGAAAAAATTGGAATACTTATGGCGGGTGGTAAACTTGATTAAAAATAAACAAATTTTAAATGCTCTTGTTCCTTTAGTTGCTGTATTATTAGCTTTACTAATTGGAGCAGGTATAATTGCATATATGGGTGAAAGCCCTGTTGAAGCTTATTATTATTTATTCACAGGAGCCTTTGATGGAACAACTCCTATAGCTAGAACTCTTCTAGAAGCTACACCTCTTATTTTTACTGGTTTATCTGTTTTAGTAGCATTTAAAGGTGGTATGTTTAATATTGGTGCTCAAGGTCAAATGACTATGGCTGGTCTTGCTGCTGCTGCAGTAGGTGGGTTTGTAGCTAATACTTTTATAAGTAATGTATTTGTTATCTTAATAATTGGTGGTTTGGCTGGATTTTTATGGGCTTCTATAGCTGGATGGCTAAAAGCTAAACTAGGTGTTCATGAAGTTATATCTACAATTATGCTTAACTATATTGCTGTTAGTTTTGAGCAATACTGTTTAAATTATCCTTTAAAAGCTCCTGGAATAAATCCTCAAACACCTGCTGTTATTGAAGGTGCGAGATTAGGTAAACTTCTTGATATAAGAGTGCCATTAAACTATGGATTTATTGTGGCTCTTATAGCTGTATTCTTAGTTTGGTTTATTCTTGAGAAAACTGTTTTAGGTTACCATATTAAAGCTGTTGGATACAATCCTACTGCTGCTGAAAATAATGGTATTAATGTAAAAAAAATCATTGTCTTAACTCTTGGAATCTCTGGTCTTCTTGCTGGACTTGGTGGAGTTGAAAGAGTTCTTGGTGGAGTTGGACAATATGCTTATAAAACTGGTTTAACTGCTACTTATGGATTCGATGGTATCGCTGTTGCTTTACTTGGTAAAAATACTCCAATTGGAGCTTTATTAGCTGCAATACTTTTTGCCGCTCTTAGAGTTGGTGGAAGAGCTATGCAGTTTAATACAAGTATTCCTAGCCAAATGATTATTATGATTCAAGCTATTATTATTCTTTTAATTGCTGCTGAAAATATGATTAGGTCTTGGTTAGAAAAAGTATCAAAAGGAGGTTCTGAATAATGGGAACTATCATTTTTAGTCTACTTTTAGCTACAATTAGACAAGCTGCACCAATACTTATCACAGCTATTGGAGGTATGTTTTCTGAAGTTTGTGGAGTAGTTAATATTGGTCTTGAAGGAATGATGCTTATAGGAGCTTTTTCTTCAGCTGTTATCTCTTACTATACTGGAAGTTGGGTTCTTGGAATTTTAGCTGGAGCTATTGCAGGTGGATTAGTTGCTTTAATTCATGCAATTATCAGTATAAAATATAGAGGAAATCAGACTGTTTCTGGAGTAGCTATCAATCTATTTGCATCTGGATTTACAATATTTATGCTTAGAGTTTTATTTGAACAAGCTTCAAATAGTCCTTCTGCTACAAGAATTCCAATGATATTTAATTTTTCAATTTTAACATATATCATTTATGCTTTAGCTATCTGGTCAGGTTATTTCTTATATAAAACTGTTACTGGTCTTAGAATGAGAGCTGTTGGAGAATATCCTCTTGCTGCTGATACAGTTGGTATAAGTGTAGCTAATATTAGATATTTTGGTGTTATCATGTCTGGTGTTTTCGCAGGTCTTGGCGGTACTTATCTTTCAATTGGTGCTCTTAGTCAGTTTTCAAAAGAGATGTCAGCAGGAAGAGGTTTTATAGCATTAGCTGCTCTTGTTTTTGGAAAATGGAAACCTAAAGGGGTTTTATTTGCCAGTTTACTATTTGGATTTGCTGATGCTGGTCAAACTATTATACAACAATACATTACATTTATCCCACCACAATTTATACAAATGATACCATATTTGCTTACTTTATTAGCTTTAGCTGGTGTTGTAGGTAAAGCTGTTGCACCTAGTGCTTCAGGAAAACCTTATGATAAAAATACAATTTAATAGAGGTGCTGAAAATGAGTAAAGAGAAATTTTCAAGTGTTGGTGGCCAAGCTGTTATAGAAGGTGTCATGATGAGAAATGCGGACCTTTTAGCTACAGCAGTTAGAAGACCAAACGGTGAGATTGTTTATAAAAAAACTAAAATTTCAAAAAGTAGAAATAAACTTTCTACAATACCTTTTATGAGAGGTGCTGTTACTCTATTTGATTCTTTAGTTTTAGGTGTGAAAGAGCTTACATTTTCTGCCAATCAATCTGAGGAGGACAATGAACAACTTTCTCAAAAAGAAGCTGTTATGACAACTATTCTATCTTTAGCTTTAGGAATTGCGCTTTTCATAGTTCTTCCATCTATTGTTAGTAGTTTTTTATTTAAAAATAATAAAATATACAGCAATTTATCAGAAGCTGGATTTAGATTATCATTCTTTGTGCTATATATATTTTTAATATCTTTTTCAAAAGATATCCAAAGAGTTTTTCAATATCATGGTGCTGAACATAAATCAATATACGCTTATGAAAACAAATTAAATTTAACTCCAATGAATGCTCAAACTTTTACAACTTTACATCCTAGATGTGGAACAAGTTTTCTTTTAATAGTTATGTTTATTGCAATAATTGTTTTTACAAGTTTAGATTTTATTCTTCCACCACCTTCTAGTTTTACAGTAAAACTGTTAACTAAAGTTGTACTTAGAATATTGTTTATGCCTCTTATTGCTGGAATATCTTATGAGTTACAAAGATATACTAGCAACCATTTAGATAACTCGTTTGTTAAACTAATTGCTGCTCCTGGAATGGCTTTACAAAAGATAACTACTAAAGAACCAAACCTTGAACAACTTGAAGTTGCAATAGTTGCTATTAAAGTTGTATTGAATGAAAAAGTTGATAATGCTACAGAAGTATATGAGTAATTTAAAAGGTAACCAGTATTTGGTTACCTTTTTTTCTTGATTTTATTTTTTAAGAGTAGTATATTTAATTAGAGATTTTTAATTAAGGAGGTTTTTATGAATTATAAATTTAATCAAAATAAAAAGTGTGAATTTTTTCCATGCCATAAAATAACTAATGTTGAGGATTTTAACTGCTTATTTTGCTACTGTCCACTTTACATGCTAGGAAATGATTGTGGTGGGAAGTATAAATATACTGACGGCGGTATTAAAGATTGTTCTGATTGTATTCTTCCTCATCTTAAAGATGTTGGATATGACCATATTCAAAAAAAAATGATGACTGTTTTAGAAATAGTTAAAACTGAACATCTTAAAAAAATTGAAAAAGAAAAAAATTTAATGAGGTGATTTTATGAATCCTAATAGTTTTACAGAAAATTCTATGCTTGCTCTAACTGATGCACAAACTTTATCTCAAACTTATAGCCAGCAAAGCATAAAACCTGAAATTTTAGCTTTATCTCTTATTGCTCACAAAGAAGGACTAATTACTAGAATTCTCACAAAAATGGGTTTAGATTCTTTACAATTACAGGATTCTCTTGAAACTAAGTGTAATAAATTACCAAAAGTTACGAGTAATTCAACTCAAATAGGAATTGATTCTAAAACAAATGAAGTTTTGAATGAAGCCAAAATATTAATGGAGTCTATGGGTGATTCTTATATCAGTGTTGAACATATTTTTTTAGCACTTTTATCAACAACATCTTTTTTGAATAACTTAGGTATTGATTTTAACCTCTTTAAAAAAACAGTTTTAGAAATTAGAGGAAATAAAAAAGTAGATTCTCCTAATCCTGAAATTCAATATGAAGTTTTAGAAAAGTATGGACGTGACTTAGTTGAATTAGCCCGTAAAGGAAAAATTGATCCTATTATTGGAAGAGATTCTGAAATCAGAAGAACTATTCAAATTATTTCTAGACGAACTAAAAATAATCCTGTTTTAATTGGAGAGCCTGGAGTTGGTAAAACAGCTATTGCTGAAGGTTTTGCTCAAAGAATATTGAATGGTGATGTTCCTGATTCTTTAAAAAATAAAAAAGTTTTTTCATTAGATATGGGGTCTTTAATTGCTGGTGCTAAATTTCGTGGTGAGTTTGAAGAACGTTTGAAAGCCGTTTTAAAAGAAGTTGAAGATTCAAATGGTGAAATAATTCTGTTTATTGATGAAATTCACACTATTGTTGGTGCTGGAAAATCAGAAGGAGCTATGGATGCTGGAAATCTTCTAAAACCCATGCTTGCTAGAGGTGAAATTAGAGTTATTGGTGCTACAACATTAGATGAATATAGAAAATACATTGAAAAAGACCCTGCTCTTGAAAGACGTTTTCAAATAGTCTTAGTCAATGAACCTACTGTAGAAGATACAATTTCTATTTTAAGAGGAATTAAAGAAAAATTTGAAGTTTATCATGGAATCAGAATAAGTGACAGTGCTATTGTTGAGGCTGCTGTACTTAGCAACCGATACATTCCCGATAGACAACTACCTGACAAAGCTATTGACCTAATTGACGAAGCTGCTGCTATGATAAGAACTGAGATGGACTCTATGCCTGAAGAGCTTGATCAACTAACTCGTAAAGTTATGCAATTAGAAATTGAAAAAGAAGCTCTCAAAAAAGAAACTGATTCCTATTCTAAAGAAAGATTAGAAAATCTTACAAAAGAACTTTCAAATTTAATTCAAAATAAATCAATTTTAAAAGCTCAATGGGAAAATGAAAAACAGGACTTAAATCAATTAAAAGAGATAAAATCTGAAATTGAAAAAACTAAACTTGAGATTCTTGAAGCTGAAAGAAAATATGATTTAAACAAACTAGCTGAATTAAAGTATGGTAAATTAGCAACTCTTGAAAAAGATTTAATGAATGAGCAAAAACGTCTTGAAACATCTCCAATCAATAGACTGGTAAAACAAGAAGTAGGAGCTGATGAAATATCAGAAATCATCTCAAAATGGACTGGTATTCCACTTTCAAAATTAGTTGAAAGTGAAAAAGAAAAGTTACTTAAGCTAGAAGAAAATTTAAATGCTCGTGTTATTGGTCAAGATGAAGCTGTTAAAGCTGTTTCTGAAACTATTTTAAGAGCTCGTGCTGGATTAAAAGACCCTGATAGACCTATTGGTTCATTTATATTTTTAGGTCCAACAGGAGTTGGTAAAACTTATCTTGCTAAATCTTTAGCTCATTTTTTATTTGATAGTGAAGAAAATATTCTAAGAATTGATATGAGTGAATATATGGATAAATTTTCTGTAACTCGATTAATTGGTGCTCCTCCAGGTTATGTAGGATATGAAGAGGGTGGACAACTTACAGAGGCTATTAGAAGAAAACCTTATTCTGTTATTTTATTTGACGAGATAGAGAAAGCTCATCCTGATACTTTCAATATTTTTCTTCAAATTTTAGATGATGGAAGATTAACGGATAGTTCTGGAAGAGTTGTTGATTTTAAAAATTCTTTAATCATAATGACTTCTAATATTGGTAGTCATTTAATTTTAGAAAATCCTTCTCTTGATGATAAAACTAGAAAGCTTATAAATGAACTTTTACTTTCTAATTTTAGACCAGAATTTTTAAATAGAGTTGATGAAACTATTATTTTCAAAGGACTTGGATTTGACGAAATTAAAAATATTGTAAATCAGCTTTTAAAAAATCTTAAAAATAAATTATCTGATAAAAAAATAGAGTTCAAAATTACTGATAATGCAATTGATTTTTTAGCTAAAACAGCTTATGAACCACAATTTGGGGCTCGGCCTCTAAGAAGATATATTCAAAAATATATTGAAACTGAAATTGCTAAAATAATTTTAAAAGGTGATATTAAAGAACGTGAAACTATAAATGTTGATTATAATAATGAACATTTAATTTTTGAGACTACAAAATAAATTTACAACAGGAAAATTTAAAATAAATATTAATATATTTCAAATTTTCCTGTTGACTTTTATCATAAAAAATGTTATTATAATGTATAGCTTGGTAACGATAGCTACGGAGGTACACCCAGTCACATTTCGAACCTGGAAGTTAAGCCCGTAAACGCCGAAAGTACTTGGGGGGCAGCCCCCTGGAAGGATAGGAAGTTACCAAGTTTATTTATTTTTTGTAATTTTTATTCTTAAAACTTTCACAAAAAGTAAATAAAAAAACCGATAGAAAATATAAATTTTCCATCGGTTTTTATTTTTAACTTTTTTATAAAAAAATTACCATTTTTTATTATAAATTGGAATAATCTCTTCCTCTTCATCAAATCTAGGATTTGTAATGCTGTTTGTAACTTCTTTATAATCTAATTGGTAACTTCTATTTTTAGGAATTGAACAGTATATTTTGTCACCTGGATTTATTATTTGTCCCTCTTGTATATGAACTGCACCACTAATAAAATCTAATATTCTTTGTGATTTTTCTGAGTCTAAATCAAATAAGTTTATATGAACTATTTTCTCTGCTTTTATATGCTCTACACACTTTAAACAGTCTTCAAATCTAGTCGGTTTTAAAAAAATTATATCAAAATCTGCCATTTATACACCATCCTTTTTTATAAAATTATACACTATTTATAAATTTTCTACTACTATTTTTATTATTTCAATTGCTGGAAGCTTAGATGAGAATCCTGCTGCTTTTATATGTCCGCCACCGCCAAAAATATTTGCTATTTTATTTACATCTATATTATTTTTACTTCTCATACTTCCTTTTATAGTTCCATTTTCCTCTTCTCTTAAAAATAATGAAACTTCACTTCCTGTGTAGTTAACTAATTCTTCAACTACCCCTTCTGTATCATCTTTTGTAGCATTTAATTTTTTCAAATCATCTAAACTAAGATTAAAATACATAAGTTTTTTATTGTCTACAAAAACCATCTCACTTAAAGCTTTTCCTAAAACTTTCATTCTACTCAATGACTTTGTTTTGAAGAAATCGTTAACTATTTTATTATTACTAACTCCCAATGCCATTAATTCAGATGCTATTAAAAAAGTTTTATCCGTAACATTGCTGTGTGCAAAATTTCCTGTATCATTAACCAATCCTAAATAGATAGCTTCTCCCATCTCTAAAGTTATTTCAATATCTAAATCTTTTAAAATTGTGAACATCATTTCTGATGTTGAAGAAATATCTTTTACTATATTTATATCTCCATACTTTGGATTACTAATATGATGATCTATATTTATTTTAAATATATCTCCTATTAAATCAAATGCTGTTCCTACTCTATCTATTGTTGCTGAATCTACAAAAATAGCTAAATCATAATCTGGATTTACTATATCCTCGGCTTTTTTTATTTTTTCAATGCCCTTTAAAAAAGATATATTCTTTGGAACATTGTCTTGTAAAACAAATTCTATCTTTTTATTTTGATATTTTTTTTCTAAACCAATTAAAAGAGATAATCCAGCTCCTATAGTATCACCATCAGGATTTACATGTCCTACTATTATTATTTTATTACTTTCCTCTATTTTTAATTTTAATTCTTTCATTTTTTTATCCTTTCTTTTCTTTTTTAATAGTAATTTCTGTATCAAATGTATAACCTCTTCCGACTACATCGTAAACATCTGAAATAACAACAAAAGCTTCTTTATCAACTTCCATTACTAACTCTTTAAGTAGAAAAATTTCTCTACTTTTTAAAACTGTTGTTATTATATTTCTCTTATCTTTAGAATATAAACCTTCAGCTGCATAATAGTTTCCTGTTTTACCTAAATCTTGAACTATTATTTTTCTAACTTTTTCAACTTCAGATGTTGTTATATATGCCATCTTTGCATTTCCTAATCCATTTATCATTTTATTAACTACTATTCCTGTTGTATAAAGATTTATTAAAGCATATAGTGCTTTTTCAGCCCCAAAAATATAAGCAGCTAAAATTACAACTACTGAATCTATAATTATTAAAGCTTGTCCTATTGGAATTTTAAAATATTTATTTAAAATTCCAGAGATAATATCACTTCCGCCTGTAGTTCCACCGTTTTTAATAACTGTTCCTAAACCTATTCCCATTAGCAATCCACCATACAAAGTTCCTAACAATATATTACTCGGATTTCTAAAATCTAATAGTTTATCTATTTCAGGTACTATTTTTTTTAAAACTTCTATATTTAAAGATAAAAAAGATATACCTATTAAAGTTTTAACACCGTATGCTTTTCCAAAGATTTTTACTCCTATTATAAATAGTGGTATATTTATTAAAAATATTAAACTTCCTACAGAGATTCCTGTCATATGGTTTATTAAAATTGATAAACCTGTTGCTCCACCTGGTGCTAAATTTGAAGGCACCAAAAATGCATTTATTGCTACTGATAAAATTAAAGTTCCAATATAAATAAAAATATACTCTTTTAAAATTTTAAGTTTTTTTCTTTTCAAGCTCAATCCCCCAGCTTATAAATTTTTATCTTTTTTTCTTTTTAATTCTTTTAAATAGACCTCTTCAGAATTGTACCCCATTCTTTTTGCCATTAAATTCATAACAGCTATTTCAACCATTGCTGCTGCATTTCTACCAGAAGATATATATAATTTTATTTTAGATATTTCATTTCCTAATACAGTTTCTCTAGATTCTTGATAATCCATAGCAGTTAAGTAATCTTCACTCTTTAACTCTTGTAACTCTATTATTATATCTAATTTTTTACTTATTCTTACTGCCCCAACTCCATATAATGCTTTCACATCTATTATGCCAAGACCTCGAATTTCCATAAAATAAGGTAATTTTGATGCTCTTCCAGTTATATCCCCTATTACACCTTTTTCAAATCTCACTGAGTCATCTGCTATTAATCTGTGTCCTCTATGAATTAATTCTAAAGCTGTTTCACTTTTACCTATACCACTTTTACCTGTTAATAAAACTCCAAAACCATAAAGTTCTACAAAAACTCCATGAACAGAAATTGAAGGTGCAAAATAATTTTCTAGATATGCACTAAATGTAGCTACTACATGACTAGGTCTATCCAATTTAGTTTCTAATAGTATTATATTTTTTTCTAATATCTTTTTCAAAAAATATTCAGGAATATTTTTAACACCTGAAATTATGATTGCTGGAAAATCCTCTTGTAAATAACGATCTAAATTTTTCTCTCTCTCCTCTATTGAGATACTTTCCAAAAATTTAAACTCTGTCTCTGTAAATAGTTGTAAACCTTTATATCCCTCTTCATTAAACATATCGAAATATCCTGTTAATGCTAATGAAGGTCTATAAACACCTGTTGTTGTTATATCTGTTTTATCTAAATTTTCTTCACCGTTTAAAACATTTAAATTAAATCTCGATTTTATATATTTAACTGGCATACTGGTTTTATCATTCACAACTAAACCCCTTTTTTTATTTTCTTTATTTTCTTCAATCAATTTTTTAGATTCTTTCCAAAAATACTCTGCTGAATTAACACCTGTTTTCTTTAATCTATAATTTATTGCTGCTGTTTCCACTATTATAGCTAGATTTCTACCTTTTCTAACAGGTACAGTAATTTTAGGAATTTTGAAACCTATAAATTCTTCATAGACTTCATCTAAGCCTAATCTATCATAGAATTTTTTTTCATTCCATTGCTCTAATTCTATTAGAAGTGTTATTTTTTTTTCTTTTTTAGTACTTTTAATACCGAAGTGTGTAGTTACATTTATATCATTTCCATCTTTTCCAAATAAATAAAAATCACTATCACCATTCTCTTTGTCAGCTGTATTTGAACCTAATATAAATCTATTAGCAATATTTTGAATCTTTAATTTTGTATCAGTTATAAATTTATGTCCTCGTTCTAAAAGTTCAACTGTAACACCTAATCTTGCATCTTCATAACCTTTTAATAGAATGCCTACACCATAAATATCTAAAAGTATACAATTATCAACTAATACCTCTTCAGCTAAAACTTTTTGTAAATAAAATTTAGCATTTCTTATAAATTCAATTGTTTGATTATTTGATTTTAATACTGATTTATTGTATTTTTTAGCTATCTCTATAATCTCTTTTACAATATGATTTTCCATAGTTACTATTAGTGTTGGAAATGGATAACTTAAATATTTTTCAAGAATGTCAGTTCGTTTGTTTATATCTAAACCTTCTAAATATTTTATCTCTTTCTTTCCCAAAACATTAACATTGGTTTGAAGCTCTTCTCCTTCTGAAAAAAAACCAATTAGTTCATACCCCACCCTATAAACACTTTGTGTTTTTATCTCTACATCTACATTTACTTCTAATAATGGGATTAAATCTAACTCTTTTATTAAATCTTTTACTATTGGAAATTTTCTCATTCTTAATCTTTCCATTTTAACTCCCCTATTTATTTTTGTAAAATTGATTAGTTCTCTCTTTATATGAGTTATCTATTTCGTTTAGCAATAGCTCTTTGTTTTTAGTACGTTCAGTGTATTCATTTTTCAATAATATAACTTGCTTATATAAAAAATATGTTGTTATTATGAATAATATAAATTTTAATATTTTAAAAAAAATCTTACCTTTCATTCCTCAATACATCCTCTTTAAATTTACTTAATAAATAAAATGACCCACATAGTAATATAATTTTTCCAGGATATTTTATAGCTAATTCATATGCATCTAAAATATTTTCTCTATAATCTTTTTCAATTTTATTTGAAGCATTATAAAGTTCAAAACCACTTTGCCCTCTTTTATTTTCAGATAAAGATGTAAATATAATTTGACTTACATTTTTTTCTAATACTTCTATTATTTCTTTTGAATTCTTATCTTTTAAAATTGAAGTAATTGCTATAATATCCTCTTTTTTATATCCTTTTTTTAAAGTATTACAAAGAGTTTTCATACCATCTTCATTATGAGCTCCATCTAAAATTAAAGTTTTTCCATTAAATTTTACAATTTCAAATCTACATTGCCATTTTACATTTTTTATTCCAGCTTTTATTTTTTGATTTGAAATTTCTAACTCTTTTAAAGTTTCGTATGCACAAAGAAAGTTTTTATATTGATAATCTCCAAATAAAGAAAATTCATAAATATCTTTATCCAAATTAATAATTGTTTTATAGTTTGTGAAATCTAAAGAGTAATTGGTATCTTTATATTTTTCTATAATATTTACATATGAATCCGTTTTCTCTTGAATAGCTTTTAAAAACTCTGAATCAGAACTTCCTACAATTACTTTTGAGTTTTCTTTTATAATCCCAGCTTTTTCTCTTGCTATTTCATATACTGTTTTGCCTAAAAAATCTGTATGATCTAAACTAACATTTGTTATAACACATATATCACTTTTAACTACATTAGTTGCATCAAATTTTCCACCCATACCTACTTCAACTATAGCATAATCTACTTTTTTATCAGAAAAATATTTAAACATTATAGCAGTTGTCACTTCAAAAAATGTTGGTGTTATTCCTAATTTTTTTATAATATCTTTAATATATAAGTAGTAATATACTATCTCTTCATCTGTAATATCTTGTCCATTAACTGATATTCTTTCATTAAATTTTAATATATGAGGAGATGTATACTTTCCAACTTTTTTTTCTGCTTCGATTAAAACCGATTCTATTGTTGTTGATGTTGAACCTTTTCCATTTGTTCCTGCTATATGTATTGTTTTGTAATCATATTGAGGATTATTCATAGCTTTACAAATATCCTCAATATTTTTCAAACCTAATTTTATTCCATGAAGTGAGTATGAATAAAGTTCTTCTAATAAATTTTCGATATTCATAATCTAAGTCCCTCCAATAAATTATAATGCTTTTAACATACCTTCAATTATTATTTTTGAATTTTGTGCTGCTAACTTTACAAATTCATCAAAATTCATATTTGCATCATGATTTGCTTTGTCTGATATTGATCTGATTACTACAAATGGCTTATTTAAAACTTGGCACACATGAGCTACTGAAGCTCCTTCCATCTCTGTGCATTCTCCTACAAATGTTTCTCTTAGCCAATTTATTTTATCAGGCGATGCAACAAATACATCTCCACTTACTATTGTTCCTACAAAAACTCTCTCTTTTCCAAAGCTTTCTTCTGCTATTTTTTTAGCTAAAGACGATAACTCTTCATCTGATTTAAATTTAGAATTTTCCATTCTAGGAATAACTCCATGCTCATATCCAAATGCAGTACAATCGAAATCATGCTCTACTAAATCCTTTGATACAACTATATCTCCTATATTTATATCTGGATTTAATCCTCCAGCTACTCCTGTAAATAGAACCTTATCAACTTTGAATTCTTGAATTAGTAAAGTTGAACAGATAGCAGCATTTACTTTTCCTATTCCACATTCAACTAAAACAACATCTTTACCTAATAGATTTCCTTTAAAGAATTGATATCCACCTAACTCTTTTGTTTCAACTAAATTCATAACCTCTTTTAATTGTATTACCTCTTCATTCATTGCTCCAATTATTCCTATTAACATTTTTCCTCCTAATTTTTTATATCGTCTTTATTTAATTTTTTATATAATTTCCATCTATCATGGAACCACATCCATTGATTTGGATGATTTTTTATTATTTGCTCTATAGTATTCATAACTATTTGAGTATTTACACTAACATCTTCTTTAAAAGAGTTTGTTCTCACTAATTCTATCTCTTTTGTAAAAAATGTTGTACAAGTATTATCTCTATGCATAACATTATACCCAATTACTAACGGTAAATTGTGCTTTAATGCTATATTAACTATACCTGTAGGAGAAACTGTACTTTCTCCAAAAAACTCTACTGATGCTCCTTTGTCTCTATGATCTGTAAATAGAGCAACTAAACTTTCTTTTTCTATCTCTTCTAATAACTCTCTTGAAGTTTGTTTAGATTTTTTTAAAAGAGTTATATTTAATTTTTGTCTAGATTCTGTTATAAATTTATCTATATACGGATTTCTTTGAGCTTTTGCAACAGTTACGACTTTATATTTTTCACTTGCTTTTAAATTAGCTTCCATATTTCCCATATGAATTAAGGCTACTGCTAAACCTTTGTGCTTCTCTTTCAATTGAACTAAATTTTCAAAATCTTCTATATTTACATTTGTTTTCAAATAATCTTGGAACCATAAAGTTGAAATAAAAGCTTTTGACAATATTTTATATGACTCAATTGCTATTTTTTTTCTTTCTATGTAAGATTTATCTGGAAAAGCTAGCTTTAAATTTGCTAATGCTATCATTCTTCTTTTTTTTATTAAATAATAACCTAAAATTCCTAATTTTTCAGCAAATTTAAACCTTGTTTTTTCTGGAAATAGAAGTAAAATACGACGAATAACTTTAAATATCAAATATTGAAGTTTGTACATTTTCTTTATCACCTATCCATTTTTTTTGACAAATTTATTATATCACAGAATAAGAAGTTATGCCATCCTATGAAAAAAGGTGAGCAGAAGCTCACCTTTTTAAAATACTATAACCATTACATTCTCATCAGGTCTTTGTTCATTTGATTTTTTATTTACTTTACCATTAGTTACCCAATTAAATAAAAACTTTATATGAGATTCCATATTTCTAATACATTTTCTTGTTCCTTCAACAGTTCCTAATGTACCATCTTTTTCTCTCAGGAAAAAATCTCTATTTATATTTTCTTCAAAGTTTATAGGTGTTCCATGAATATATCCTCCACCAGAAAAACGAATTGCATATTTTGCTATTCCTGCTGCATTATTATATTCATCTCTATAACCCATTTCATATTTTAAAGCTGGAACTATAAAGTATCCTTTTGGAGTTTCAAATCCTAAAGTACTTTCCATTCCAGTTTTATTCAATGTATAAGATATTAGTTCCCATCTTCCATCTGAATTTTTTTGGAATATACCTTGATTTTCATTTTCCAAATCTATAGCTATAACCTTTCTAAAGTTAGCATTTACAGCTGGATATCTACTTATAGCACTTTTATTTACTTTTAATGATTTTTCTTGTATAGAAAGTGCATTTACATAAACATCATTTCCAGATGAAGATTCAATTGACATTAAAGATCTATCTGGAATAAATATAGTTTCACCATTATATGTTGCTTTAGCATTTTGATCTGCTGAAACTCCATATTTATCTTTTATTCTACTCATATTTTGGTTACTTGGATTAGGAACATAGGTATTTATAGATACTAACTCTTTTCCTCTCTCCAACTCTGTATTTAAGAATTGAGATAATTTGTGAACTCTATTATTCATCTCTTCAAATCTAAATCTTCTTAATGTAACCAATAATGCAGATATGTAACCATTAACTTTATTACCATTTTTATCTTTTAATTCTACTTTATACCATTCATTTCCATTTGATTCAACTTTTTCTATAACTTTAACTTTTGTATTAAATGGAAATCTTACAATCTCTTTTGAATATATTGATGAGTCTTGCCTTATGGGCGCTTCTACACTCTTTATAAAAGCATAATTTAAGTATTCTGGTTCTGCTTCATTATTCATAATATTTACATAAACACTCATCGGTATCACATTTTCATACTTTTCTTTTACTGTTTTAGAAGCAGCATGAAGTGGCTGTGATAAAAACGTAAGCCCAAATACCATTATCCCTAACGAGATTAATTTGCTTTTTTTCATATAACCCACCTATTTTAATTTCGATTCCATTAGGTCAGTAACTATTCCAGGATTTGCTTTTCCTTTAGATAGTTTCATAACCTGTCCTATTAATCCTTTTAAAACTCTAGGCTTTCTACCCTCATCAGAGTTTTTAAAGTCTTCTACCATCTTAGGATTCTCTGATAGTACTTGATCTACTATTCCTTCTATCTCTCCTAAGTCAACAACTTGAACCATTCCCTCTTCTTTTACAATAACTTCAGGATCTCTACTATCATTTAATTTGATAATAAATAACTCTTTTGCTATTTTTGAAGAGATTACATTTTTTTGAATTAGGTTTATTATTTTACCTAAATCTTCAGATGTTATTTTTGATTCCTCTATTGTTTTTCCACTTTCTTTTAAATCTCTTAAAACTTCTGTCATTATCCAGTTTGAAGATAATTTTGGATTGTTTGTTATTGAAACTAATTTTTCAAAATAATCAGCTAATTCTATCTCATCAGTTAGTATGTTAGCATCATATTCTGGTAATCCATAAACCTCTGCAAATCTTTTTAATTTAGCTGATTTAGATTCAGGCATTAACAGTTTTATTCTCTCTATTTCTGAATCTTTTATTATTAGCTTTGGTAAATCAGGTTCTGCAAAGTATCTATAATCCATTGCATCTTCCTTACTTCTCATTATTCTAGTTACTTGAGATTCATCATCCCAAAGTCTAGTTTCCTGATTTATTGTTTCTCCATTTTCAATTGCTTCAATTTGTCTACCAATTTCATAATCAATAGCTCTTGCTACAGCTTTAAATGAGTTTAAATTTTTAACTTCTACTCTTGTTCCAAAAACTTTACTACCTTTTTCCATTACAGATATATTAGCATCACATCTTAAAGAACCTAATTCCATTGAAACATCACTTATTCCAGTATATTTAATTGTACTTTTTAAAAGATTTAAATATTCATAAGCTTCTTCTGAAGTTCTTAAATCAGGATCAGATATGATCTCCACAAGTGGCATTGATGCTCTGTTGAAGTTTATTAATGATTCTGAACCAGCATGTATTGATTTTCCTGCATCTTCTTCTATCTGAATTCTTGTAATTCCAACTCTAAATTCTCTTCCTGAATTTAGCTTAACATCTAGATGACCTTTTTCACAGTATGATTTTTCAAACTGAGTTATTTGGTAATTTTTAGGTGTATCTGGATAAAAATAATTTTTTCTATCAAAACCACTTACATTATTTATCTTACAATTTAAAGCCAATGCTCCTTTTATAGCATACTCTACTACTGTTTTATTTAATTTTGGTAATGCTCCTGGATGTCCTAAGCATATTGGGCATGTGTGTGTATTTGTTGGTGAATTATCATAATCAGCACTACATCCACACCATACTTTTGTTCCTGTTTTTAATTGAAGATGCACTTCAAGTCCTATTACTGATTCCCATTGTTTGGCCATTATACTCTCTCCTTTATAGCTTTTTCAAAAGCGTCCCCTGCTCTTAATATATCTTTTTCTCCAAATGCTCTTCCTAATAGTTGAATTCCTACTGGTAATCCATCAGTTGTTCCTGCTGGAATAGATATTCCTGGAATTCCTGCTAAATTTGCTGGAATTGTGAATATATCCTCTAGATATAATTCAACAGGTGTTTTCTTAGCATCTAGTCTAAAAGCTGGTCCTGGTGTAACTGGAGTGAATATAACATCTACTTTTTCGAAAGCATTGTCAAAATCATTCTTTATTAATTTTCTAACTTTTTGAGCTTTTTTAAAGTATGCATCAAAGAATCCAGCACTTAAAACATAAGTTCCTATCATTATTCTTCTCTTTACTTCATCTCCAAATCCTTCACTTCTTGATTTGATATATAGTTCATCTATGTTGTTTGCATTAGTTGTTCTATGCCCATATCTTATTCCATCAAATCTAGCTAAATTTGAACTCGCCTCAGCTGGTGCTAAAACGTAATATGTTGGTGCAGCATATTTTGTATGTGGTAATGATATCTCTATTATTTCTGCTCCTAAAGTTCTAAAAGTTTCTAAAGCTTCATCAACTACTTTTTTTACTCCTGGATTTAGGCCTTCTATAAAGTATTCTTTCGGAACACCTATCTTCATTCCTTTAATATCTCCTGTTAAATAATCTAAATAGTTTGGAACTTCTAAATCTTCACATGTAGAGTCGTAATCATCGCAACCTGAAAGAACATTTAAACTTAACGCAATATCTTTAACTGTTCTAGCAAAAGGTCCTATTTGGTCTAAAGACGATCCAAAAGCCATAAGTCCATATCTAGAAATTCTTCCATAAGTTGGTTTCATTCCAACCACTCCACAGAATGAAGCTGGTTGTCTAATACTTCCACCTGTATCTGAACCTAATGATATATAACATTGATTTGCAGCAACAGATGTTGCTCCTCCACCACTACTTCCTCCTGCTACTCTTTCTAAGTCGTGAGGATTTCTTGTTGTTTGCTCGTAAACAGATGTAGTTGTTGTTGAACCCATAGCAAACTCATCCATATTAGTTTTTCCGATTATAATAGCATCTGAATCTTTTAATTTTTTTACAACAGTTGCATCATAAATTCCTTCATATCCTTCTAATATTTTAGAAGCTGATTGTGAAGGTTCACCTATTGAAACCATATTATCTTTTATTGCTACTGGTACTCCTGCTAATATTCCTACAGGTTCTCCATTTTTTATCTTTCTATCTACCTCTTTAGCTTCTGCTAAAGCTTTCTCTTTTCTTAATGATACAAAACTTCCAATTTGCTTGTCTGTTTCTTCTATTCTATCAAAAATAGCTGTAACAACTTCTTCTGATGTCAATTCTTTATTTAAAATTCTTTCTTTTATTTCAAAAGCTGTTAATTCATATATTTTTTTCACAGATAAATCCTCCATTTAATTATTCTCCAATTACTTTTGGTACTATTAATGCTCCATCTTCTGAAGCAGGGGCATTTTTCATAGCCTCTTCTGATGTTAATGATTCTTTTATAACATCTTCTCTTAATTTCACTCCAGTTTCATGAACTTGTACTAAAGGCTCAATATCATCTGTATTTACTTCTCCTAATACATCTATATAGTTTAAGATATTATTTAAATCTGCTTGGAATCTTACAATTTCCTCTTCCTTAAATTCTAATCTTGCTAATTTAGCTACATTTAGAACCTCGTCTCTTGTTAAAGCCATGCATCTTCCTCCTGTATTTCTATAGTGATTTTAAATATTTTATTTCGTGACCTGTTAATTTTCTATATTTTCCTACTTCTAAATCAGCTAAATTTATTTTACCAATAGCATCTCTTCTTAAGTAAACTACAGGATGTTTTACAGCATCAAACATTCTTCTAATTTGACGATTTTTACCTTCTCTAATAGAAATAATAACTTCACTTCTACCTTGAGCTCTTTTTAAAATTTTAGTTTTAGCTGGTAATGTTTGTCCATCTTCAAGTAAAACTCCTTTTGCAACTCTTGAAAGATCTTTATCTCTTATTTCACCTTTTAATATTGCGAAATATTCTTTATATATTTCACCTTTTGGATGTATTACTCTATTAAAAACATCTCCATCATTTGTTAAAATAATAGCTCCTTCTGTATCTGAATCTAATCTTCCAATTGGATATAATCTTTCTTTTGTATCAATAAAATCAACAACTGTTTTTCTTCCTCTATCATCTTTTGAAGCACTTAAAACACCTTTTGGCTTATGTAATAAGTAATAAACTTTATCTTCAGATTTTACTTTTTCAAAAAGCTTACCTTTAATATATATTTTATCATCATCAGTTACTTTTTGACCTGGTGTTGTATCTTTTCCATTTACTTTTATATCACCATTTTCAACTAGTTTATCAATCTCTCTTCTTGATGCATATCCATTTTGAGCCAGATACTTATTTATTCTCATCGGTTCCATTTAATTTCTCCTTCATTATTTCATATTGTGGTAATTCATTTACTGTTGAAACTCCTAAATATCCTAAAAATTTATCTGTTACTTCGTATAAATTAGGTTTCCCTATTGATTCTCTTTTTCCACAAACACGTACAAATTTTCTATCTTCAAGAGTTTGAATTACTCTATCAGTTGAAACTCCCCTTACTGCTTCTATTTCACTTTTAGTTACAGGTTGACGATATGCAATTATTGATAATGTTTCCAATCCTGCATTTGATAATTTTTTAGGTTTTACATCTTGTTTAAAGTACATATTCACAATTTCACCACATCTAGGATTTGTGATTAAATGAACTATTTCTTGATCTATCTCTATATTGATTCCTGTATTAAAACGTTCTTTTTTTAACTCTTCCAAAATATCTAATACTTTTTCCACTGTTATTGAAAAAAAAGTGCTTAAATCTTTTATTTTAATTTCATCTCCACCTAGTAAAAGTATAGATTCAATTTGTTCTTTTATTTTAATTGTCATATTAATCCCCTGTAATGAATATTTAATAAATATAAAAAAGTTTCTTCTAAATTTAAATTGTTAGTTACATTTTTATTATTAATGAAATAATCTATATTATAGAATATTTTATCACTTTCTACCACATAATTATTTTTATATAATAATAATGCTAAATTTAAATTTGCAGATATATCAATGTTTAAGTTACTTTGTAATAGGTTAGAAGGTTTAATTAGTTCTTTTTGTAATTCTTTTAATCTTATTTTTTGTTCGATATCTGTTAATATTTCAATATATTTTATATATTCATAATTTTTCAATCTATTAGAACTATTGAATATTTCTTTTCTAACTTTTTCCTGAATAATACTTTTGATAATTTCTAATTCCTTACTATTTTCAAATAGAATATTTTGATTTTTTAGTTCTATTAAGAAATTATAAAAAACAACTGAATTATCTAGCCATCGCCCCTCTTTATTCAAAATACTTTCATTCATTTCTAAAATATCTTCAAAAACTTTAATCTTATTTTTAGTAATAAAATTATTTTTTACTCCTGGTATTTTCAAATAATAATAATATGTATATATATTTTGAAGTTTATCATCTTTGAAAAAATCAAATTCAATTTTTTTTTCTTTATTTAATAAAGAGTCTAAATATTGAATTTTTAATCCATTCATATA
>JBOFYP010000169.1:0-9368 GCA_051654725.1 Cetobacterium sp. | reverse complement strand
GAAGTATATCATATTTAGATGAAAAAAGAAGACCTTTGTTCAATACAAATTAATAGGATATATCTATCGAAATTAGCTAAATATACATCTATATTTACAAAATATATATCCTACTCATTTATATATTTTACAAAAAAATCGAAGATATATCCTAATCATTTATATAGAGATATCTTAAATAGCTTGACGGCGTATCATCTACGAGATAAAATATAGAAAGTTAACAATTAAGAGGGGGACGGAATGGATGATTTAACTTTTTTTACCAACGAGCCTAACAAAACGTTGGCGGAAAGGTTTTCAAAGATTTTAGTAAATCATACTCAATACTTAGATGTTTTAGTTGGATATTTTAGAGCATCTGGTTTTTATGAAGTGTATGAATCTTTAGAAAATACAGAAAAAATAAGAATACTAATAGGAATAGATACTGATAGTGATGTATTTAAAATGATTAGTTATGCAGAAAATAGTGATGCTTTATTTTTATCTAATAAAGATGTTAAAAATATAGTAAATAATCAAATTATAAACGAGATGAATAAATCAGAGGATAGTTCAAAAGTTGAGAATGGAATTAGGAAATTTATTCAATTAATTCAAGAAAGAAAATTAGAAATTAGAGTTTATCCTAAAGAAAAAATTCATGCAAAAGTTTATATTATGAGAAAAGATGTTCAAAAATCAGAAGATTATGGAAAAGTAATTACTGGATCTAGTAATTTTTCATATAGCGGATTAAAGGGTAACCTTGAATTTAATGTTGAATTAAAAGATAGTAGAGATGTTAAATTTGCACTTCAAAAATTTGAAGACCTTTGGAAAGATGGTGTTGAAATATCAGAGGAGTATGTAAATACTGTTAGCAATAAAACATGGTTAAGCGACTCTATAACACCATATGAGTTATATTTAAAATTTGTATATGAATATTTTTACGAAGAGATAAATGACGATATGAGAGAATTCAAAGGAGAATATCTTCCTGATGGATTTACAAAATTTCAATACCAAATAGATGCTGTAAATCAAGCTAAAAAGATATTAAATAAATACAATGGTGTATTTTTAGCAGACGTTGTAGGACTTGGTAAAACATATATAACAGCCTTACTTGCAAGAGAATTAAAGCATGGAAGGTCTTTAGTTATTTGTCCACCAGTGCTCCAAGACTATTGGAAAAGAGTTTTAGATGACTTTGGAGTTCCTGCAACTGTTGTGTCTTTAGGAAAGTTAGACTACATTTTAAAAGAATATTCTAACGATTACTTTAGATATATTTTTATAGATGAAGCTCATAGATTTAGAAATGATAGAACATCTAACTTTGAAAAGTTGCATCAAATATGTATAGACAAAAAAGTTATACTTATATCAGCAACTCCACAAAATAACTATTCAACAGATTTATTAAATCTAATTACTCTATTCCAACAAAGAAATAACAGTAATATCATTGAAAATGAACCTGATATTGAAAACTTTTTTAATAAATTAAAAACAAAAGAAACTAAAGCTCGAAAGCTTTATAATGAAAGTGGCAGTGATAGTAGTAAATCTAAACTTTTAGAGATTATTGAAAAAAATTCAGATGAGATAAGAGATAAAGTTTTAAGAAAAGTTATGGTTAGAAGAGTTCGTAGTGAAATCAAAAAATACTATAAAGATGACCTAGAAAAGCAAGGGCTTGTATTTCCTGAGCTTGGTACTCCAGAACAAATAACTTATAGTTTTGATGAAAAGATAGATAATGTTTTTGAAAACTTATTAAAACTTATAACAGAGTTGAAATATTCAAGATATAAAAGTTTAACATATTTAGAAAATCCAGAATCTAGTTTAAAGAGTTTGATGGTTGGACAGATGAACTTACAAGGATTTATGAAAGCATTATTATTAAAAAGATTAGAGAGTAGTTTTTTTGCATTTTCAAATACTGTTAAAAGATTTAAAGAATCTTATGAAAATTTCTTAGAGATGTACGAAGATGGTGTTATATATATCTCTAAAAAATACAATGTTTATGATTTATTAGCAGATGAGAATGATGAAAAACTTTTAAGACTTATTCAAGAGGAAGAGGTTGAAAAGTTTCTAGTTGAAGAGTTTAAACCTAGTTTTAAAAAAGATTTAATAGCTGATTTAGATATTTTAAATAACATCTATAGTGAAATTGAAAAAATCTCAATAGACCCTAAATTAGAGGCTTTTATAGAGGAGCTTAAAAATAATCCAACTATAAAATTTTCTAAAAAAATAATTTTTACAGAATCTCAAGAAACAGCAGATTATCTAAAACAGGAATTAAAAAAAGCTCTTGGTGTTCCTTTAATATCTTTTACTGGTAAATCAAATCTATCTTTAAAAGATAAAATTCGTGCTAACTTTGACCCGAATTATAAAAAAGTACAAGATGATACATATAATCTTCTTATTACAACTGATGTTTTAGCTGAGGGAATCAACCTTCATAGAGCAAATGTTTTAATAAATTATGATTTACCGTGGAATCCAACTAGGATTATGCAAAGAGTTGGAAGAATAAATAGAGTTGGAACTTTACATGATAAACTTCATGTATTTAACTTTTTCCCAACATCAAAATCAAATGAGCACTTATCTTTAAAAGATAATATCGCCTCAAAAATAACATCATTCCAGAAAACTCTTGGAGAGGATTTCAAATATCTAACAGATGACGAAGAAACTGGTGGATATGACCTTTATACTAAATTAAATGAAAGACTTGATAAAGAAGAGGAATGGGAAGAATCTGATTTAGAATATCTACAAATCATAAGAGATGTTAGAGATAATGATGAGGAACTTTTTGTAAAAATAAAAACTTTACCTAAAAAAAGTAGAAGCAGTAAAGAATCTGAAAGATTAGAATCTACAAATGTTTTATCATTTTTAAAAGATGGCGAATTAAAAAGAATCTTTATGACAGATGAAGATTACAACACAAAAGAGCTATCTTTTAAAGAAGCTATTAAAATTTTAAAATGTGATAAAAATGAAAAAAGAGTTAAAATAAAAGAAAATTACTATGACCTACTTCATTGTAATAAGTTTTATTTTAAAGAGTTGAAAGGTGGAGTTCAAATCGTTCAGGCTCCTAAAAAGAATAGTAAAGATAAAAAATTTAATGATGCTGTAAAAGCTTTTGAAAGTTATAGAAAATTCTCTGGTGATGAGGAGAAAAAAGTTAATATTTTAAAAGATTTAGCTGAAGCTGGTATCATTCCAAAGGAAACAATAAAAAATATAATGAAAAAGTTTTTTGAGTACTCTACAAAAGAAAATAATTTTCAAAACTTACATAAACTTTTAGATTTTTTATATGACGAGATACCAGACATGTATAAAGAAACAAAGAAGAAAAAAATAGATATTACAACAGGTAAATTAGAGGTTATTTTATCTGAATACTTAATCTAGGAGATAGAAATGGATGAAAAACAAAAATTAAATATTATACAAAATCTTATTGAGAAAAGATTCAACAAAGATAGCTTTTCAGAATTCATAAGTAATGTTTTAAACGTTACAGTTAGAAACAGAAAAGAATCAACTGCTGTTTGGACTGAGTATAAAAAATATATAGAGTCTTATCAGATTTTTGGAGATTATGAGGACTCAAATAATCAAAGAATATATATTATAGCTGTTAAAGTTAAAGATAATGTAGACCCTACAAGAGCTAAAGTGAAACAGAGAGAGATTATAGCAAAAATGCTTAGAGAATATAAAAAAGATGGAGCTTTGGTTGCGTTTTATAGTGATAGTAATCCTGTTTGGAGAATGGCTTTTGTTAAATTAGAATACTCTTTCACAGCTAAAGGATTAGAGGAAAAATTAACTCCTGCTAAAAGATTATCATATATTGTTGGTGAAGATGAAGCTTCTCATACTGTAAAAAAACAGTTTATGACTCTGATTAAATTAAGTACAGAGGTAACTCTTGGAAATTTAGAGGAACTTTTCCAATTAGAGAAAGTAACAAATGAATTCTTTGATGAATACAAGAAAAAATATTTAGATTTAAAAGAGTGTTTAGAATCAAACGAAACTTTTATGGAAGAAGCAAGAAAACAAAACTTTGAAAATCCTGAAAACTTCTCTGAAGGATTTGCCAAAAAACTGATGGGGCAACTTGCCTTCTTATACTTCTTACAAAAGAAAGGTTGGTTAGGTGTTACAATTGTTCCTAAAGAATTAACAAATGATGAGTATAACAATATTTTAAATAGAGCTTTACCTGAAGAAAAAGACCTGCTTATAAATACATATAATCAAAAAGGAAGCACATTTAAACTTTCTTCTGAGGTTATGAATTACTCAATCCAAGATGCTGATAAATTAGCAAATTGCTTTAAAAACCACCCTGTTTTTGATGGTTTTTGGGGAACTGGAGATAAAAAGTTTATAAGAAAACTGTTCAGAAGACATTTAGAGATAAAAGAGAGCACTGGTAAAGATAGAGCCTTTTTTGATGACTATCTAGAAGAATTATTCTATGAAGCTCTAAATTTAGATAGAGGCTCAAATCAATACTTTAAGAAATTTAACTGTAAGATTCCATTTTTAAACGGTGGACTATTTGAACCTTATGACAACTATGATTGGAAAAATACAGAGTTTAAGGTTCCAGATACACTATTTTCAAACGATAATAATGATGGTATTTTAGATATTTTTGATAGATATAACTTTACTATTAGTGAAAATGAACCTTATGAAACAGAGGTTGCTGTAGACCCAGAGATGTTAGGAAAAGTTTTTGAAAACCTTTTAGATGTTAGTGATAGAAAATCTAAAGGAGCTTTCTATACTCCTAGAGAGATTGTACATTATATGTGTAAAGAGTCTCTAATTAACTATTTGCTAAATGAAATTGAAGGTGTGAATAGAGAAGAGGTAGAGTATTTAATTCAGCTTGGAGAATTTACAAGAGAGTATGATGAACATCTTTTTGAAAAAGATTATATGGATTACTTAAAAGGAGATGCTTCAGAATTTTCGAACTCTTGGGGAATGCCTGAAACTATTAGAAAAAATGCTCATAAAATAGATGAGATTATAAAAAGTGTTAGAGTTGCTGATCCTGCAATCGGGTCTGGAGCTTTTCCTCTTGGTATGTTAAATGAAATTGTAAAAGTTAGAAATATTTTAACACAATATATTCTATTCGAAGATGCTTTACAAAAAGATAGATTAGATGTAGATATCTATAGAACTTTAAGAAATAGATTATATAATAATAGGTCTCTTTATAAACTGAAAATTGAAACTATTGAAAACTCATTATATGGTGTAGATATAGAGCCAAGTGCTGTTGATATTGCTAAGTTGAGACTTTGGTTATCTATTGTTGTTGATACAAGAGATAACGATATTAGACCTTTACCAAATTTAGATTTTAACTTTATGGTTGGAAATTCATTGATTGATGAATTTGATGGAGTTTCACTTTTTGATGAAAAACTATTAACGAAAAGATTAAAAGAAACTTATACAGAAACTAAGAATAATGCTTTTAATAGCCCAGTAGCATATCAAAAAGATTTATTTGGTGGGATAGAATCTCTGAAAATTGATATAATGCTAGATTTAGACAAATATCATAAAGCATTTTTCAAAGAGAGAAATACTGATAGAAAAAAAGAGTTAAAAAATGAAATAGAAAAACTAGAGTGGTTATTAATAACAGAAACTCTTACAGCTTCTGGAAATGCATCTAAGATTAAAGAGTTAGAAAAATTAAAACAACAAAAGAGAAAACCATATTTCTTATGGAAACTTGAATTTGCAAAAGTGTTCCAAGAAAAAGGTGGCTTTGACATTGTTATAGGTAATCCACCATATTTAAGAATACAGGGAATTAAAGAATTTAATCCTGAATTAGCTGAAGCATATAAAAATAAATATCAATCAGCGACAGGGTCTTATGACTTATATGTATTATTTACAGAAAGAGCTTTACAATTGGTTAAAAGCAAAGGAGTTGTGAACTTCATTATGCCTCATAAATGGACTAATGCTTCTTTCGGTAAAGGGCTAAGAGAAATAATCAGTCTTGGAAATCATATGAAGAAATTTATATCTTTTGGAGCTTATCAAGTTTTTAATGCAAGTACATATACTTCTTTAATCTGGCTTGAAAAAAATGAAAATAAGTCTATGAAATATTATGAATTCAATAGGGATTTTGCAGATAATAATATATTAGGATCTTCTTTAAACCAATTAACTAGCAATGATTACGTACAAATGGAAAATCAAGATTTAAAACCATTAGAAGTAATAAAAGGAAATAAAATATCATATAAAGATAAATTATGGAATTTCATGCCTAAAGATAATCAAAAAATAATAAATAGAATAAAAATGCATAGTAAAAAAGTAGAAGATATATTTTCCCAAGTTTTTACTGGACTTCAAACAAGTAAGGATACTGTTTATTTTTTACATAATTGTAAAGAGATAAGCGATAATTTAATTGAAGGTTATTCTCAAGAGTTAGAAGAAGTTATAACAATAGAAAAAGGTATTGTAAAGCCATTGTTAAAAGGGGATATGGTACATAGATATGATACACTTGCTACAGATAAAGTTGTAATTTTTCCATATAATATAGATAATGATAAGGCTATTTTGTATGATGAGGAATATTTAAAAAACAATTTTATAAAAGGATATTCTTATTTAAAAAGATGTGAAAATACACTAAGAATGAGAGAAAATGGTAAATTAAAAAATGATGATAAATGGTATAAATATATTTATCCTAAAAACTTAGTTTCTTTTAAACATGAAAAATTAATGGCTCCTGATATATCTTTAGGATGTAATTTTTCATATGATAAAAACGGATATTTCTATTCTACAACTACAATATATGGTTATGTAAAAAATGATGATGTTCAAGAAAGCTATAAATTTTTAATGTCTATTCTTAATTCAAAAATTCTTTGGTATTATTTAATAAATACTGGTGCAGTAATGGCAAATGGTTATTTTAGATTTAAAACTAACTATATAAAACCATTCCCGATTCCTGAAATAAATAGTTTAGAAGTAACAAAACCATTTGAAAATTTAGTTGATTATATTACTTTTTTAAAGAAGGAAAAAGTGAAATTTGATAACTTCCTAGTAAGTTCAGATTATTTAATATCTTTTTACGAAGATATATTAAATGCAATGGTATACGAATTATATTTTAATACTGAAATGAAAGAAAACAATTTAGAAATAATAAGTTTTTCTCAAGAATATATACCTAGTATTTTAAATGGTAATATTGATGAAAGCATATCTATTATAAAAAATACATATTTAAAATTATCAGAATCAGAAAATGAAGTAAGAAATAATATTATACTTATGAAACTAAGACTAGAGGAATTAATTGGTCCAATTGATAGGAGTATCTAAATGATGAAAATACAAACACTTAAATTACAAAATTTTAAATTTTTTGGAAAAGAAGAAGTTCTTGAATTTGATGGAAAAAATATTTTGATATATGGCGAAAATGGAAGTGGAAAATCTTCTATCTATTGGGCATTATATACACTACTTCAGAGCTCATTAAAAGAGAATAAAGAGATTGAAAAATACTTTTCATTAGATGGAAACGAATCGTTAGTTAATCGATACCAAAAACAAATTGAATCAAAAATTGAAATAGATTTAGAATCAAAACGAATATATATTAATTCTTCAATAGAAGGTGACAACCGTAAAATATTAACGAATACAAATGAAGGCATAGATGTTAAAGAGATTGTTATGAGTAGTGATTTTATAAATTATAAACTTCTTTTAAAGTTTTATGATTTCAAAAATAGTGAAGATATAAACCTTATGAAAATATTTTCTGAAGAAATTTTTCAGTATATTCCAAGTTCTTTAAAGTATCAAGAAAAACAATTTTCTACATTTAAAGATGTATTTGAATTCTTTAGAAATCCAGATAAGCCAAATAAGAGTAGTAAAAGCTATAAAGATTATATCTCTCTTATGACAGCTTTTAATTCAGATATTAAAAGATTTATAGAAGAAATAAATACAAAAGTTAACACTTATTTAAATGAATTTTTTGATGAAAAAGAAATAAAGATAAATTTAAAATATATTCCTTTTCAATCTAAAAAAATTAAAACAAAGTATGAAACAATAATTGGAGAAGTAAATTTACAGACTTTTCTTTTTGTTCTTAATGAAGAGGAAACTTTATTTGGAAAAAATTATGAAATAATAAAAAAACCTCATACTTTTTTTAATGAAGCTAAACTTACTTCAATAGCTTTAGCTATACGATTCTCAATACTTGAAAATAGATTACAAACAGCCCCAATGAAACTATTAGTTTTGGACGATCTTTTAGTTAGTTTAGATATGTCTAAAAGAATGCAAGTTATGAAAATAATAAATGAAAAATTTGAAAGTTATCAAAAAATAATTTTAACACATGATAGAGCATTTTTTGAATTTGCTAAATTTAACTTTGAAAAGAATTATCATAACCAATGGAAAAAATTTGAAATTTATGTAAATCATTTTGAACCTAAACCAGATATAAGAGATAATCAAAGTTTTATGAAAAGGGCAAAGTTTTATTTTGATAATCATGATTATGGATCTTCAGCAAATTATTTAAGAAAAGCTTGTGAAGATATGATAACTAAGTATATAAACAATAAAGATTTAAATGCTCAAATAGGAATTTTAGAAAAAATATTTTATTATAATAAAGTGAAAGATGTATTAGAACAATCTTTAATTGAAAATAATATAAAAATGAATTCAGATAAGGTAAAAAATATTTTAAATGATTTGAAAAAAAATAATCCAAGTGAATTTGGTCAAAGCTACGATGCTATAAATTCATATAATTTAAGAATACTAAATTTATTAAAGGAAAAAAATATTTATCAAGAGTTATTAGATAATATTGACTATATTAGATATAGAATTTTAAATCCAGCATCACATTCTGATGTTACAACACCTATTTTTAAAACTGAATTAAAAGAGGCAATCGAAACAGTGGAAAAATTAGAAAGACTCTTAAAATAATTAAACTAGACAAAACTCTATAATTTGTGCTATTATATTTTTAGATAAAAAAAGAGCCCCGAAAGTACTGGTAATACTTTCAGAGCCATAATTGAATGATGCACTATATCAATCAACTAATTTAAATTATTATAACAAAATATCTCTATTTTGTCTATGATTTTTTAGTATACTTAGTTAATTTTTAAGCTATCATTCAGTTGATAGCTTTTTTTGTATACTTGTAATCATAGTTTTGAGAATTTTCAAAGTATTTTGAAGTCCCTAGGCACTAAGGGATG
>JBOFYP010000168.1:0-28314 GCA_051654725.1 Cetobacterium sp. | reverse complement strand
TATTTTAAAAGATTTTCACCAGTCATATTTACACCCATCAATGTATTTGTATACTTATAGATAAATGCAACATCTTTCTTTTTGAAATCTCCAGCTTTTAAGTTAGAACCAAAATTAAATACTGCTGCAGCTGATACATCTGATTGTGCAAAATGATTTTGAACATCATTTATAAGTTGAACAATTGCATTATCTTCTAACTGAGATGTCGGCATAGTTGTTACTTTATCTTCACCAGTTATATAGTCAGTTCTCTCTATAAATTTAGCATTTACTTTTCCAACAACCTTGTTTGCATCTTCTCTTGATTCATCATGAACATTTTTGAATTTATCTAATATCTCGCTATCTGCTGCAACATCTTTTGTTTCAATGTTTTTAGCCATGATATCTTTAATTTCCCATTTACCATCTTTTTTAGCAACTGTAATCTCTCCGTTTGAAACTCCCCATCCGTAAGCTCCTGGCTCTAAAACTGTAGTTCCGTTTATATCTGTTACATATCTAGCATGCTCATGTCCTGCAAATATTAAATCAAATTGAGGATAAGCATCTGCTAAATCAAATACTCCTGTTTTACCGTACTCATCTTTTCTTCCTAAATGGAATGCTCCTACAAGTACATCATATTTTCCATCAATCTCTTCTAGAGTTTCTTTTACAGCAGTCATAGGGTCTTCAAAAGTTAATCCTTTGAAATGCTCAGGTGCTGAAGCTTCCCACATTGGTATATGAGGTGGTATTCCTCCAACTAATGCTACTCTTACACCTTCTACTTCATATATTTGATAAGGTAATACAAATTTAGAGCCATCATCTTCATTCTCTATATTTACAGAGATTACTGAACCTTTAAAATTTTTAACATTTCTAAGTAAGAAATCTTTCTCAAAGTTAAACTCATGGTTACCTAAAACCCAAGCATCATAATTCATTACATTCATAGCTTCAACCATTGGATGAGTTTCTAAACTGTTGAATAACTCAACGCTGTTATCTTGTACAGTATCTCCAATATCCATAAGTATTAAATTAGGATTTTGCTCTCTTAACCCTTTAACTATTGTGTAAGTTTTAGCATATCCAGCACTCTGGTCCTCTGCATCTATTCCATACTCATATGGATAGATTCTTCCATGAACATCTGATGTAGCTGCAAAAGATAGTGTTACTTCATCTTTTCCTGCTTCACCTTTTTTTATAACTTTTTTCTCAAGATTAAGTTTGTTTTCAGAAAACTCTTTTACCTTTGTGTCTGTTGCTGTTTTTTGTGCATCATCTTTTCCACACCCGATTAAAGCCATTGATAGTAGTGCTCCTAAAACAAAAAATTTACTAGTTTTCACTAATTTCCTCCCCATTTCTTTTAATTAATAATATTGATACAACTGCAGTTATTGGTACAGTTGCTATTATACCTATACTTCCTGCTAACGCATTTACTACCTCTATCGCTATGGCAGGTATATTTATGAATTGCTGATAAACCATCCCATACCCCCATATCATCATCATTAATGGCAGTGAACCACCTGCAAATGCTAATATAAGTGTGTTTATCATTGTTCCTGTTATATCTTTTCCTATTACCATTGCTGAATTGAAAAGCTCTCTATTTGTTAGATTACTTTTATGCTGATATATCTCATTTACAGAAGATGAAATTGACATTGCCACATCCATTACAGCTCCCAGAGAAGCTATTAGGATTGAAACAAAAAGCAGCCCCTCTATCTGCAATTTAAAATCTTTTGTTATGTATAGTAGTTGCTGTCCTTCTGATAAATTTAAGCCACTCAAGCTCATCATCTTACCAAAACCATAAGAGATTATTCCTGCAACAGTTATTCCACATATTGTACCTATTATAGCAGAATATGTTTTTCTATCATAACCTCCAATAAGTAAAAAACTTACTACTATTATAAGTGAAGAGAGCAGTACTGAAGTTGATATTGGATTTGCTCCTTTAAATAGTAATGGTAATAATACATAAATTATTACTGAACCAGTGAAAACTAGTGCTAATAAAGATTTCACACCTTTCATACGTCCAAGCAGAACGACTGCTCCTATAAAAATAGCTCCTAAAAGGTAGATTGCTCGAGTTCTTTTCAGATTGTAAAGCCAAACGGTTGGTTTTTCTCCCTCCTCTTTCACAGTGAATATCGCTTTTAAATTAGTATTAGCATACACATTATGAAGTGAACCAAGAGAGTTATAAACCTTAAATTTTTCATCTTTATATTTCCCTTCTAAAATCTCTACCTCTAGGGTTTGACTTCCCCTAAAACGACCTTTCATTATTGGATCTTTCATCAAATCCTCTTTTATTACCTTTGTAACTCTTCCTTCGACAAACTCTTGTGGAAATTTAATTTTACTTTTTAATCCTGTACTTAACTTTGGTGAATAAATAGCCATCATAAAAATTGATAAAACTATCATTATTGGAAACAAAATTTTCTTCATTCTTACCTCTTGTTCTATTAAAAGTTATTTTTATATAGAAGTATATCATTTTTTTATAAAAAAATCTCTTTTTTATTTGACTAAAACGAAAAAATTTTGTATGATTATAGTATCAAAATAAACTTTTTTAGTGAGGTGCAAACGTAATGTCAGAGGAAAATATGAAAGAGCTACTAAAAGGTAAAAGTATGAATGAATTATTAGATTTAATTATGTTAGGATTGGAACATCAGGATAAAAAGAAAAGTATTATCAATACTTTTAAAGATATAAATAGAAATACAGAGATAGCATAAATAAAGAAAATCCCGCAAAATTTGCGGGATTTTCTTTATTTAAGAACTTTTCTATTTTAAGAGTAGATTCTCATAAAAATTGCTGTAGCTAACATAAGCATAGTTATTGTAACTTTATCTTGCACTAAGACCTCCAGAATTTTTTAGTTATCCAATAATTATACCATTACTCTTAAACTTTTTCTACTAGAATTTACCTATTACATTTATAAACCAACCTTGCTTCTCATAATCTAAATCTTTTCCGCCATTTTTATAACGTAAATCTTTTAAATTATCATCAAATTTACTAAAGTTATAACCTACTCCAACTTGCATATTTTCGTTTATATCTCTGTAAACTCCAACTTGTGCTCCATGCTTAACCTCATCTGTTTTTCTACTTTCTAAAAGATGATATTCAGCAAAAACATCCCATTTATAAATAATTTCATAAGTCATTCTCATAGAATACATGTTGATTGTGTTACTATACCAATCTCCACCAGAAAGTAATCTTACTTTATCTTGTCTTATTGCATATTTACCTGCAACTGTTAATCTTTGACTTAAATCATATATAGCTTCTATTGTATATAGGTGAGCTTTGAAATTAAAGTCTGTTGAATCTCCTACCGTTCCAGAACCATTTGTATCATAGATATAGTTCCATCTTGATATCAAGTTTAACCTATCATTAAATACTGGTCTATAACCAAATCCTAATCCTAGCTCATAGAACTTGTCATCTCCATCAAAAGTTCTAGCTAAATACTCATTATCATCTCTTTTAAGTGTGAAACTGTCTCCATCTATTGAAACATAGTTAACCTCTCCAAATAGAGTGTATTCAGGTGTAGGTTTCCATTTTGCATTGTTAATGAATCCCCAACTAGAAGATGATCTAGCTCCTGAATCTCTACCATACTCAAGTCTATGCTTTGAATATAGCTCATCAGTTTCATATCTTAAACTTGTACTTACATTGTTTCTAGTTACTTTACCATCTTCAATATCAACGTCTCCTCTTTCATACATAAATCCTAAGAAAAGGTTCTCTTCATATTCATAGTCAACTCCGTAACCTTGTAACAATCCTTTCTCAGAGTAGTTTTTCATTATACTGTTCTCTTGGAAAAGTGTTACTCTATCACTGTAAAGGAATCTTTGACCAATAGTTAAATCTCTAGAAGCATCATCTTCATTTTCAAATGTATATCCTGCATAAATCTCATAATCAGGACTATACTTATATCCCACTGTTACCTCTGCTGCTTCACCTCTATTTCCAGAACTAACAGCTCCACCAATCTCTAATTTTTCTGTAGGAGTATATTTACCTCCAACAGTCACAAGATTGTTAGCACCATATCCTTTATCTCTCCAAACAGAAGATTGTAGCTTTAAATATCCATCTAACTGCTCGTTAAACTTATATCCAACTCTTGTTCCTAGCAACACAGCTTCTCCAGAATCTAAATCTTCACTGTTTAGTGTTACTAAACCAGATTCAGTTTCTTTCTCTTCAACATATTCTGCTTCAAATCCAATATCTAACTTCTCTGTGATTTCACGATTAACTCCTAAAGCTACAGATTTTTGCTCTTGAGTTCCATCTTTCTTTCCAAAATCATCAAAGTCGCTCTCTTCGTATTTTGTAGCCTCTCCAAATACTAAAGTCTTATCATCAATCTTATGCTCTGCTCTAACTCCAATCTCCTCTTTTTCTAGTCCACTTGCCTCTGAAGCTGTAGAGAAGTTTTTATCTTTTTTAGAGTACCAGAAAAGCAGATTGTCATCTAAATTGAATTTTTCACTATAATCACTTGGTGCTAAACTACCTTCAATATAATATGCTGTACCTTTACCGTTACTCGTAATAATTGGCTGTTGAATAAAGTCATAACCACCATTATACGAGAACCAGTTTGAGTTTTTAGTTAACTGATTACCCTCTGTTTCAGAGTATTCTCCTTTAATATATGTTCCATTTGATTTTTTCAATGTTAAATCAGCACTTTTCAACTCATAGTCTGTTAGAGAACCTTTTCTATTCTCTTTTACATATGTTCCTCCAACTCCTACGTTATCAGTTATCCAAGTTTTTCCTCTTCCACCTGCTGTTAGATTAGAGATATTATCTGCTGAAGAATAGAACTCATAGTCAGCTAATAAATATACATTTTTTTCTCCAGCTGGTGAATTCTTAACTATATCTGTTAATTTTTCTGTAAAGTAACTTTGACTTAAAGGGTCAGAAAGTATTACTCTTCCTGATAACTCATTAATTGTATAGTCTGAACCCTCTGTCAATGCAACTCTATCTATTACTCTTCCTGTTTTCTTATCTTTTATCTCCAATGTTAACTTTGCACTTCCAACAACTATATCTCTTTCACTAAGAGTATATATACTTCCACCAGTTCCTAAGAAAGCATCTCTTTTATAGCTTGTATCTGGATTTGCAGCAAACACTTCAACATGATGTTTTGATTCTCCAAAAGGATTAACCTCTAAACTGTTGTATTCACCTCTTGCACCGTATAAACTACGGTTATAGTTATTAAAGAATCCTGCATCTAAACCTGTTTCATAGTTACCCCATAAAACTTGTGATTTATCCCAATCAACTCTTAAATAAGCTTTTCCTTCACTTTCTACATCATAATAACGCTCTGATTCATCTCCATAGTCAAATGGAAGATATTGTCTATCTAGCTTTCTAAAGATAGCATTTCTATCTCTCTCATGGAAATCATTAAACATATTTTTAATCTGATTTTCCCATGTATCAGCTTGAGCTGTTATTTTGTACTTATCTTTTACTCCTTTATAATAGAAAGCAAGTCTTCCAGCGTTATAATAACTCGCTCTAAAGTCTCTATCATTTCTTAAAATAGCGTCACTTCCAGAGACATTGTTTTCTCCAAGAGTAAAATCTGCCATTGCAACTAAGTATTCATAATCTTTAACTGTTTCAACCTCTATTGGATAGTGTTTATGCTTTCCATCTTTCTCTATTTCGAAGTTATAAACTTTTAAAGGCTCATCTGAAACTGTTTCATAGATAAAATCTCCAGTTGGATCTAACTCTATATTTTGATTATCTATCTTTACAACTGTTCCTGGTGTTAAATCTCTACCGTAGAATCTAATTTTAGATCCTACAATAGGTATATTTTGTAGTGCTAAATCATTTGTTCCATAAACTTTTTCTTTTACAGAATCATTATTCTCATTGAAAGTCTTCATATCCATGTCATTTAAATTGATACTTTTTATATCTGTTTCATCATAAGTTCCATTAGCATCATAAACTCTGAATACGTAATATAGTTTATCTATATTTTTCAAATCTGTGTTCTCTTTTACTTTTCCATCCCAAGTTATAGGATTATTAAAATCTACTCTCTCTCCTTTTACAGTTGCAATTGGGTTTCTTTTTAAAACGTCACCTTCTTTGTAAATTAGAACTTCATAGCTTTTTATACTTTTCTCATAATTTGTATATGGATAGAAAGAGATAGATTCTTTTAAATTTCCAACGCCATCAACTAGAGCATATGAATCTGTTAAAATATTTAATCTTGGCTCTACTGCAACTGGGTCTACAATACTATAGATAACACCTCTTCTATTTTCTAGAAAAGCTCTACCTTTATATATCATATTTTCAGTTTCTGGTAAACGATCTGCTTCTTGAAGGTTTGAGTCGAGTTCCAGATTCTGGAACTCAACACCCCTTACATTTTCTTCAGACTCACTCCAATTTTTAATATCTAAGCTTTGAGTTGATATTGTCTCAACTACTTCATACTCATCATAAGCATTTGGAGGTTGTACTACTTGAGCATTCGCTGTTGTTATTATTAATCCTAGCATAATTAAACGGATGCTCCAGTTTTTTTGTAAGTGGTTACTCATCTACATCGCCTCCTTTTTATTTTGAGTGAATTGAACTTTTACTTTTTCATCATTTAAATACTCTCTTAAAGCTTTTATTAATGTTTCTCTTCTTTTTTCATCTAACTCTTTATCTCCACTTCTATTTAACTCAACTAATAAGTGGTCTTTAGATTTTAATTTACTCATGATTCTATCAAATAAATTTTTGTAAACAACAGGTTTAATCTCTGTTGAATTATCATAGAACATTACTCCTGGGTAAACTCTTACTCTTAGTAATCTTGTTCCATCTTTGTTAGTTTCATAAGTTGTTCTTGGTAAAACTACTCCAAAGTTATATTTAATCATTGTTGTTCCTAATCTTTGAACTTTTGGATTCTCTGTAGTAAATATGCTTCCAGTTGGTAATGTTGCAGCATCTACTTTTAAGATATAGTTTTTACCTTTTTTCTCAGAAACTTCTGGGATATGGAATCTTCCGTATTGGTCTGTAATAATTACAAGCCCCTCTACGTTAGCAACTCTTACTCCAGGTATTCCCTCTTCTAATAATCCTGTATTTATTATCGTAACTTTTTGATAATATTTAACATTATTTGATTTATTATTAGTTGTAGATCTCTTTAAAATCTCTCTTCTAATAATTATGTTTTGTGATACCATTCCTTTCTCTTTTAATCCTGTGTGCTTAGTTATAACTTTATTGTCTTTTGTTAAAGTTACATCTGTACCCTCTGCTGTCGTTACTCTGATATCTCCTAATTTCGAAATGTCAGTTAATCCAGTGAAGATTTCAACTTTACTCTTCTCTAGAGCCTCTCTTTCACTCATTCTACCATGTAGAACTTCTTTGAATTTAACTCCTCTTTCTAATGGTACACTTTGATCTGGTAGAGCTTTTCTAACTCCATCAATCACATAGTATGTACTATTAGGAACATATGAGCTTTCAGGGATATTTTGTTTTATAGTTATCTCTGTTGCTCTGTTGTCGTCTTGAGTTCCATCTCCATCTCTATCATGGAATACTTTTCCAATAACAGTTGTTGTTTCAAATAGAGGATCTTCAACTACGTCAACTTCAGCACTATCTGTATTTGATACTGGTTTTCCAGAAGAGTTTGTAACTAATGCCACGTTTTTATAAACTCCTCTTACAACTCCAACACTTACTCTTGTTAAGTAAACCACTTCAATTTGCTCTTTAGAATCTAAATTGAATGGTCCAATTTTTATTGTATTTCCTTCATAAGTTGTAGGTATTGTTCCTACTTTTTCACCATTTTTAACTATTTGTAAAGATCCCTCTTCTAGCTTAAATCCAGCTGGTGGAGTATCTCTTACATAAAGTTGTCTTAATGGTTGATTTTCATTGTTTGTAATTACTAAGCTGTACGGTACAACCTTACCTATTGAAGTTTCTTTAACTCCTGCTTCTTTATCAATAGATACAAGAGGTTTTTTAACTTTTATTTTCGCTTCATCTTTTTTATCAGGAACTCCCTCTGATGTAATCATCGCAATATTTCTTACCTCTTTCGTATCTAAATCTAAAGATGTTTTAGCTTTGATAGTATAAATCAATGTATCTCCTGCTGCTATCTCTGCATCAGATATATTTATATCAGTATTAACTTCTGGTAAAGTTCCAATTTTTGAATTCGGTCCTGTTGTTCCTGTTACAGTCCAACTAGTGTATGCAGGTATTTTCGTACCATTATTTGATAACTCTGTCATTTCAGATATTTTATCAATAATTGTAAATGTTCCTGCACTTGCTATTGCTGTAGTACTCTTGTTTTTAACTTTAATAGTATATTCTACCTCTTCTCCAAGTAGAATCTCCTCTTGCTTAGCAACCTTTGTAATCTCTAAATCTGGTGCTTTAGCAAGTATATCAACTTCAGCTTTTATATCAGTTTCTAAATCTAGTTCACCATCTCTTGTTTGGTCAAAGTTAGCTGATGCTATATTTTTGATTTTTTCACCAGCTTTTAATGGTACATCTTTCTTAACTATAGCTTTAATTGTTATAACTGCTTCAGTATCTATTCTAGCTATCTCGATTTCAGATGTTGTTCCATTGATCTCACCAGTGTAATTTAGATTAATTCCATCTTGTTGAACTGATACTAATTTAATAGATTCTGGAGAGAATACTATATCTCCAGCCTCTGTTTTTAAATTTACAACTTCATCAATCATTTTAACATTGAATACTGTTCTATCAGTTTTGATTTTGATAGTATAAGTTACCTCTTCTCCATTTACAATACCATCATCACCTTCAATAGATGTAACTACAGCTTTCTCTATTGTTATTGTTGGTCTTCTTGGGCTTGAGCTAACTTCACTTTCTAATTCTTGATCTTCTCCATTTCCATCTTGACTTAGAACTCTTGCTCTTGCAACGTTTGTAATATTACCTACAATGTTGTCTTTTACTTTTAATTCAATTGTATAAGTAATTTTTGATTTTGGTCTCATATCCAAATTATCAAATATGTTTCCATCTTCTCCTGTTACTGTTGTTACTCTAACAGAATCTGCTGGCTCAATAACTCTAGTTATTGTTACTCCAGGTTCAAATGGATAAACCATCTCTCCTAAACTGTTCATAGCTCTAATATTTTGAAGGATATCTCTACCCTCTATTCCAATTAGATTATTTTCACCAGAATTTTCTAATACAACTGTATAAATCATTTTTTGTGATAATTCAAATGTTTCAATATCAACAGTTTTCTTTAACGCTACTACTGGGATTTGAGCAAATATTTTTGCTTTTGCTTCGATTACTTCCTCGCCCTCTCCAACGTTTATAGTTAGTTTAGCAACGTTTTCTATCATTGAAACTGCATCATTTGATACTTTTATTTTTGCTGTAAATGTAATAGTACTTCCATTTTTAATATCTATATTAGCTATTAAATTAGGATTACCCTGTACTATTGTAACTGAGTTTTCAGGTTCAGACGATATATGAGTTACTGATAGTGTTCCACTCTGCATTGCTGCTCCCTCTGCTCCTGTTGGATATAGTTTTGTTTTTATATCTGTGAATATATCCTCTAGTTTTGCATTTCTAACCCATCCTTCTCCAGTATTACTAACTGTAATAGTATACTCAACTTCCTCTCCTGGAGAGTATAAGTTTGCTGGTCCGAAATCTGTAGAAATTTGTGTTTTAGTTTTAACTGTTTTAGTTAATCCTAATTTTCCTACTTTTCCAGTTGATAATGCATCAGAAGTCAATGTTTTCTCTTCTGGTCCCTCTTGTCCAACACCGAAGTATTTTCCTACTGCAGTATTTTTAAGATTTCCAAATACATTACTCTTAGTAACCGCTGTTAATTTTACTACAACCTCATCTCCAGGTCCTAAGTCGAATGTTGCACTGTATGTATCTCCTGCAGTTGAACTTTTAACTGGTTCTGATAATAGAGATGATGTATCTGGTATCGGTAAAACTACCGCTCCTGACCAAGAACTGAATGCTAAATCTGTTAGCATATCCTCTCCTGAAACCTCTCCAGTTACTTTTCCAATCTCATCAGTTAATTTAAATGCTGGTATTACTGATGTTCCTGTATTTTTAATCGTTATCGTATAAGTTAAAGATTCTCCAGATACATATGTCGCTTTATCTACAACTTTTACTAAAGTTGCAACTGATGGAGTATTTTTAATTACTGCATCATCTTTTCCTGTTTTACCTGCTTCATCTTTTGCTTCTGGATAATCAAATGAAGCTAGATTAAGAATATCTCCATAGATATTAGTTGCTGCTTTTCCTTTGATTGTAATAGTTACTTTTGTATCTTTCCCTAAATCTACTAGTGCATTAATATCTTTTCCTGCTTCAATTCCTTCTAAAGCTGTAATATTAGATACTGCTTTATCTGCTGTAGAACCATCTAAAACTGCTGTTATTGTCCATCCAGCTTGGAATGCTGGTACTGTTCCTCCACCAACTTTATCCGCTAAAATAGTGCTTATTGAATCTTTAATTGTAACGTTATTCGCTACACTAGTTTTAGAAGTATTAGTTACCACTATTGTAAATCCTATCTCTCCATTTGGTAAATAATTCGGTGAAATTGGCTCTTTTACTATTGTTACAGTTCCTGGAGTATTTTTAGAAGTAACTGTTTTTTCCAACTTCTCTACTCCCTCTGGTCCAACATACTCTACATATCCTGTATTTACTATATCTCCAACAACGTTATTATTTACAATTCCTGTTACCGTATAAACTATAACATCATTTGGTGATACGTCTATTTTGTCATTGATATCTGTTGTAATAAGGTTTGCTAATTGAGTATATGTACTTCCTGTTCCATTATCTGTTCTTTTTACAGTCCAAGATTCGAAGACTGTAACTTGACTTTCATCTATACCTGTAGCTTTAATTTTTGAAATCTCATCTATAAAGCTAACATCATTTACGAAAGTTTTATTAGGATTCGTAATTGTTAATTTATACTCGATAGTTCCACCTTGAGTATATTCTTTTCCTTTTATAATCTCTTTTATGAATTGAATTATTCCTTTTTCTGGATCTATTTTTGGAGTTTCTTTTTCAATCTCTCCAACTGTTACAACGTTTTTAGGAATAATTCCTACTGCTTTAGGATTTATTGTAGCAGTTATTGTTATTATTACTTTATCTCCTCTGTCTATATCAGCTGTTAAACTAATATCATTATCTTTACCAACTGTTGCTGGTTCAATTAATGTAGTAGCTTTTGTTTTAACAATTGCTATAGTCCATGTTGAGAATGCAGGTCCTGTTAATCCTCCTGCTAACTCTGTAGTCATAGTTGAAATAGCATCTTTTATAGATACGTCACTAGCCATTCCAGCACCACTATTTTCAACTAATATTTCATACACTAACTCATCTCCAGAGTTATATTTTTGACCTTCAAATGGTTTTCCTGCTAAAGTTTTAATAACTTTATTTACTACTATTATTGGATCACCTGGTGTATTTGTAACTGTATCGAATATCTCTTTTTCATTATAAGTAGCTGTAGCTTTATTCTCTAAAGTTCCTGTTGGAACTCCATCTGCTTCATTTCCTAAAGATACAATTCCTTCTACTTTTATTGAAATTGTTTCATTAGCTTTAATGTTTGTTTTTACCTCTATGTCAGTAGTTCCTTCAGTTCCTACTGCTGGTACTATTGAAGAAGGTAATGTTACTGGTAACACTGTAGAACTTGGTGTTATACTAACTATTTTCCAAGAACTAAATGGTGCTACTAATATTCCTTTATTTGTTGAAACTTTAATGCTATTTAAAGCATCTTTTATAATTACATTTTTAGCAAGTATATTAGCGTTATTTCTAACCTCTATAATGTATGTTAGTTTTTCTCCAGGAGTATATTTAGTTTCCTCTACACTTTTTAATATAGATATATTTCCTTCGATCGGATCTGCTGTAACTATATTACTTGGCGTTTCTGGATCTCCTGGGTTTTTTGTCATGTAAGCTATATTTGTTATTTTTGAACTTACATTTGGTTTTAATTTTGCTGTTATTATGAATGCAACCTGACTTTGAGGTGCAATGTCTACAAGCACATTTAAGTCTGTATTTGCAGGTGTTGGTGGATTAGCTGATTCTGGATTCGTACTCACTGAAGATATCGCTTTTGATTTTACTATATCAATAGTCCAAGAAGCAAAAGCTGGACCTACTATATCGTCAGTTATTGTTGAAATTGAATCTCTAACTGGGATATTATTACCCCAACCGAATCCTGGATTTTGAAGTAATACTTTAAATACTAAAGTATCTTCATCTTGATAGATATTTTTATCTATCTCTTTTCTCAAGAATAAATTAGCTGCTTTTCCAACTGTTTCTGCATCATCTGTTAATGGTAATATTTCATTTTTACCATTTCTATATGTTGCATCAGCCACATTTAATATTTTTCCATAAGCATTCGGATTTAAAGTTCCTTTTAAAGTAATGATTACTTTATCTCCAGGTGCTATATTTAATGTTGCTTTATATGTGTCTCCTGTTGTTGTTTCAGCTGTTATTGTTGATGTTACTGGTACAGATGTTAACTCTCTCTCCCAAGCAGTAAATGCTAATCCTGTTGATGGAGTTCCTGTTAAATCTGTTGTTAACGTTCCAATCTTATCCTCTAAAGTAACTCCAATCGCTGCTCCTGTTCCTGTATTTGATAATTCAAGTGTATAAAGAATTGTATCTGTTGGACCATATTCTGGCACATTTACACTTTTTACTAATGTAACAATTGGATCTTTTGGTTTTACTGTAGCTGTTACCTCTTTAACAGGATTTTCATCTGGATAATCATAGCTTGCACTATTAGTTATATCCCCATAAATTCCATCCGCTGCTATCCCTCTAATTTGGATATTAATTTTTGTTAATTTTCCAATATCAAGGTTTACAGCATTTATATCTCCTGTTGCAGGTATAGCTGTCGCATTTGTATTTGCTGCATCTCCAACAACTTGATAAGTTATTGTCCATCCAGTTTTAAATGCTGCTGTTTCAGTTCCATCAGCTATTTTTAAAGCTTTTATTGCACTTATTATATCTGTTAGTTTTAGATTATCTATTAAATAGTCTTCTGATGTATTCTCTATTGTAATATTAAATCCTATGCTTCCATTTGGAGAATAGAACTCTTGGAATGGTGTTTTTGTAATTTTTGCCAATCCTAATTTTGTTTCTGACTCTACAGTTACTGGTCCTAAAGTAGGTGTTTCAGTTCTACTCTTCTTATAAGTTCCAGAAGTGCTATTTACTATTTTACCTACAATATTATCATTTACAAGCGCTGTAATTTTAAATGTTACTGTATCTCCTGGAGCTAAGTCCATAGTTTCATTTAAGTTTACATTTGTTTTAGGATATCCTCCAACTGTAAATATTGTTTCTGGTTTTAAATTTGTCATAGCTATTATCCAATTTGGCTTAAATGCTGTCACTGTATTTCCAGCTAAATTTGTAGCTGTAATACTGCTTATTGAATCTAAAACATTAACATCATTTAACCATAACTTCTCATTTGGATTCGTTACTACAACCTCATAAACAATTGTTCCGCCTGCTGTATATTCTGATTTATCTAATTTATCTGCTCCAACTAATATTTTTTTAGTTAATGCAGGTGCTGTAGGCACTTTTGGTGGGATTGGTGGAGTTACTTCATCTTCTCCATTTATTACTGCAATGTTTGGAGAGATTGTTCCAATCGCTTTATCTGATACTGTTGCTGTTACTATAAAGTTTACAAATTTATCTGGTCCTAAATCAACAATATCATTTATTGCTGCTGGGCTAGCTAATGGATAAGTTCCATCTACTTTAGCTGCTGGTGATTTATCCAATGTTACTGTCCAACTGCTAAATGCTGCTCCTGTGCTTCCACCAGCTAACTCTGTAACCACTGTTGATAAATCATCTTTTACAGTGATATTATCTGCTACTCCGTTTCCTGTATTTCTTATACCGATAGTATAAACAACTACATCTCCAGGTGAATAAGTCATTCCTGGTGTATAAGGTACTCCTCCAATACTAGTGATAACTTTTGATCTCTCTAATACTGGTGGGTAAGGTGTGAATATAACTTCATTTGATATATCTGTTTCCCCATTTGCTGTTAATGAAGCTGTATTTTTTATAACTGATTGTGGGAAGTTTTTATTAATCATATCCCCTGCAGTTATTTTAGCTCTAATTGTAATTGTTACTGTTTCATTTGCTTTTAAGCTTGTTTCAACTTTAACATTCTCAACACTTGGTATAACTAATGCTGCTGGTGCTTGACTTATTGGTCCTGCTGTTCCATCTGAATAAACGATACTGTCTATTGCCCATTGTGAATATGCAGGTATATTATCTCCTCCACTTCCACCAACCAATATATCTTTTATCTTATCCTCTATTGTTACTGATGCAGTTGCATTTTCTCCATTCTTAACAACGATTTGATATAAGATAGTATCTTCTAACCAGTATTTAACTGGTCCATCTGTAAATCCTGATCTTTCTCTCAAATTATTTTGTAATTTAGTTATTGTTAAATCTGTTGCTTTTGGCTTTGTTATAACTGGGTCGCTATCCTTTCCAATTGTTGGAGTGTTCGGATTAGCTGGGTCATATTTATAACTTGCCTTATTTATTATATCCGTTGTTGTATTCGCTTTTAATTTAGCAACTATAGTAAATTCTATTCCAGACATTGGAGCTAGAGATACTCTTGCATCTAAATTAACACCCGATGCTAATGGTGTTGAAGCTGTTAAAACATTTGTACCCAATACAACTGTTCCACTTCCTGCTGATGGAGCTGCACTTACTGTCCATCCTGGTTCAAATGCTGGAACTACATTCCCTCCAATAGTAGCAGTTACTGCATCTATCGCATCTGTTACTCTTATTCCATTTGCCCAACCTGTTCCAGTATTTCCAACAGTGATTTTATATGTTAAAGTATCTCCTGAAATATATGTTGATTTATCTACTGTTTTTAATATCTGTACATTTGCTGGTAAAGGATTTACTGTTGTTGTATTATCAGATTTCTCCTCTACTATTGAAACCTCTGCAGAGTCTAAAATATCTGCTACGTTTGTTATTTTTCCTGTTGCCAATGGAGCTATTGTAGCTTCTAATATTACTATTACAGTTCCACCAGGAGCTATATCTCCTTTTGCCTTATATCCATCGTCATAAGGTGTAATACGAGTAAATGTTGCTGGTAAAACATTTAATTGAGTTATCGGTCCAGTAAATGCTGGTCCTACAGTTCCATCTGCTAACTCTGTATTTACTTTATTTAAATTATCCACTATAAAGATGTCATTTAAATATCCTGATCCTGTATTTTTTACAGTCAGTGTGTAGATAAGTTTTCCACCAGGTGTATATTCAACTTTATTAACTGTTTTAGTTAATTCTCCTATTCCTGGAAGTGGTGTTAATGTAACTGTTTTTGGTCCTAAATCTTTTCCATTATATGATGCTTCTGCTGTATTAACTATATTTCCTACTGCTAATGGATTAGCTTTTCCTTTTATTCTGACAATGAAAATCTCGTTAGGTCCTAAAGTTACTTTACCTGAACTTATATCTCCACCTGTACCTATTCCTGTTGCTGAATATTTTGTAGCATCTCCACTTACAGTAACAATCTCTAAAGTCCAACCAGGTTGTAAGGCGTCTACTAATCCTCCAGCTGCTGATTCAACTTTTATTCCACTAATTATATCTTTTAAGTCAATATCTTTAGCGATTGCATCTGGACTATTATTTGTTAAAAATAATCTAAATCCTATATCTCCACCAGGAGTATAAGTTGTAACTCCAGCTACTAATGGTAATTTATCGAATTTAACATCCGCTATTTTAGGATTTATTGGATCAGTTGGTTTATCTTCTCCATTAATTTTTGCTATATTTGTTATTGGTCCAGCGGCTAAAGTAGATGTTGTTGCTTTAATTGTTATCTCTACTTTTCCTGATGGAGCAATATCCACTTCTGTATCAATATTGTTATTATCAACTAATTGATTTTGTAAAATAGTTTGATTATTAAATTCTGGTTTACTATGAGTTATCGCAGTTGTTATAGTCCAGTTAACAAATGCTTGTCCCAATGTTCCATTTAATAATGTTGTTTTAATCTCTCCGATTTTATCAACTATTTTAATATCATTACCATAACCGTCTCCAGTGTTTTCAATTGTCAGCTTATATTCTACAACCTCATTTGGTCCGTAGATTTTATTTGCTGGTGAAATCAACTCTTTTTTAGAAGTGATTAATGGTAATTTTGGATTTATTGGATCTGATGGATAATTCTTACCATCTACTACCGCTATATTTGCAGGTATAGTTCCAATTGCTGATTTTACTATGTTACCTGTGATTGTATAAACAATTTTATCTGCTGGTGCAAAGTCAACTTCAACTTGTAAATTTGTAGTTGAATTTCCAAGTACTGGTTTTATATCTGTTAAAATAGGTTTTGATACTGTATTACTAACTACGGCTGCTGATATAGCTACATTTTCTAACGCTTTACCATTAGCATCTCCTGTTAAACTTGTTACTATAGCATCAACATTATCTCCAATTCTCAAATTATTGAAGAAACTTTTTCCTGTATTTTCAATCACAACAGTATACTTTACGCTATCTCCTGGATTGTAAGTCATTCCTGTTTTAAATTCTACTCCATTCAATTCAACTAAAGTTTTCTTAACTGTTATTGTTGGTGGTACTGGGTTTAAATCAACTGATTTATTGTTGTTATTATCATAAGTTGACGTATTTGTAAATTTACCTATCAGGTTATCTTTTAAAGTTCCTGAAACTACAAATTCAACCCATCCTCCTGGTGCTATTGTTACAGTTCCAACTAAATCTATTGTTTGATTTAGTGTTCCAACTGTTGTAACATTTCCACCCGAAGTTAAAACTGTTGCTGTATAACTTGCGAATACTGGTGCTGTCGGAATTGCCCCTGAACTAGCTGTTTCAGCTATCTCTGCAACAATATTATTAATTATATCTTTATAATTTTTTGAAGTACTTATTCCTAATCCTGTATTCTCTACTCTCATTTTGTAAACTATTGATTCTCCTGGTAAAAAAGTAGTTTTTGGTGTTGTTCCATCAGCTTCAAAAACTTTTTTAGTATGATTTATCGTAGCGTTTTGAGGACTTGAAGTTACTGATGATTTTAAACCATTTAAACTTGCAGTATTTGTTATATTTCCAACTGCATTTTCATTTACCTTTGCTTTGATAATATAAACAATCTCTCCACCTGGATGTAAATCCATAGTTGCTGTAATTGATGGTTTTAGGACCGTATTCTGAATTACAGGCCCTAAAGGTATAGAGTTATTTATATCAGGAACTGTTGAAACTCCCGTTGCACTCGTTCTAGTTACTGTCCAACTATCAAATGCTGGTCCTGTTACTCCAGTCGTTGCATAGTTTGTCATAATAGAACCAATCTCATCTAAGAATATTCCGTTATTTAAAATTCCTTTTCCAGTGTTTTTAAGTGTTACTTTATACTCTATAAATCCACCTGGCATATATCTATTCTGAATCTCTGATGTTCCATCTGGTTTATAGAATTTCATTACTTCTTTTTTAATTTCTGGTTTATCTATTGAAGGCCCAAGCTGATTAGATACAGCATCTCCATCTACAATAGCTGTATTTGTAATCAGTCCTACTGCTTTATCTGCTACTTTAGCTTTAATTTTGTAAATTATACTTCCACCAGTTGGAATATCTGGTGTTGCAGTTAATTTACCTGCAACTATAACTGGATTTCCTAAATTAGCTTTAAATCCAATTGCAGTACTATTAACTAAATCTACAGATATATCTGTTAATGCTGGTGTAATAACTGCTCCAGTTGAATCTACTACTGAAATTCCAGTAAAATCATCTGTTACAGGTATATCTTGAGCATTTCCATTACTATTATTTCTAATTGTAATTGTATAAGTTATAAATCCACCTGGCTCATACTTGCTAGGTAAAACACTTTTCGTATTCTGTAAGTTCCATCTGAATGGTACAGTTACTAAACCACTATTATCAATTGTTCCGTATGCATCTGGTCTAACTAAACCTTCTATTACATATTGAACTTTTTCTCCTGGTTTAACATCTACAGTTCCTATTAAATTTTCATTATTACTAATACCAACTGTAAATACTTCTTCTGTTCCATCTGTTTCATTTGTTACAATTTTTTTAACAGTGAATACTCCATTGAATGGATTCCCCATTGTTCCGTCTATCAATTCAATTTGTAAATCTTTCACCAATTCACTTATTGAAATATTGTTTTGATATCCTGGTCCTGTAGAATCTACAGTTATTGTATATTTTATAGTATCTACTCCTGGGATATATACTGCTTTATCAACTACTCTAGTTATTCCTCCACCTGGTGGAATAATATTGTGCTGCACAGAACTTGTACCTATCTCGTTAGCTCCCTCAAACACTTTTGCCACATTTGTAATCTGAGGTGAAACAACTCTCGGATTTACTTTTGCTACAATTTTATATGTCATAGTAGAGTTTGCTGGAATTGTTACTGTGTCATTTAAATCTGTTTTTGCACTTCCAAAAGGTGTTGTTGGGTCTGAACTCAATCCTTTAAATATATTCCAAGTATCAAATGCTGGTTGATTAAGCATATCTGTTACATTATCTACCGCTAAATCATTTGCATAAGTTACTAAAATTGTACTCAGGGAATCTTTTACAACAACTTCTTTTGCTGTACCTAATCTATTAGTTACATCTATAAAGTAAGTAATTGTTCCATCTGGTGCAAAAGTAGTGCTATTACTTCTTTTGTTAAAATCAATTAGATTTCCTGTATCTCCTGTTTTTGTTATTGTAGCTGATGTTGTTGTCGTTAAATTATTTTGAGTGTCTGTTACCTCTACAGTGTTTGAAACTGTATTTCCTGTATAACCAGCTTTTACTCTAGCTACAACCGTATATTCAACATTACCACCTGGTGCAATATCAACTATTGCATTTAAGTTAGTATTTATTGAACCTGTTATTCCTGTTGTAGTTCCAGTTCCTGTAGCCACTCCTGTTATACTTATATCTTCAAAATATGTTGTATTTAAACTATCTTTAATTAGTGCATCATTTGCATATCCAGGTCCAGAATTTGTTACAGTTACTTTAAATGAAACTGTATTACCTGGAGTAAATGTTCCAACTAATGCTGTTTTTGTTGTATTTAAACTTGGGAATTTTGGTGTTGTTGTTGCTGAGGTTTCTAGAGTATCTGCTTTTGCTGTATTTGTTATTGGACCATAAAGAACTGCAGATGCTGTTGATGTCTTTAAAGTCGCTTTAATTTTATACGTTACAGAACCACCTGGAGATATATCTACAGTATCTGATAAATCTGTAGTTATAGGTCCTGTTAAAGTTGTTTTAGTTTCTGTTCCAACTAAAATAGGTTTATCTATCGTCCAACTAACAAATGCGTTTGTTGGTAATCCAGTTCCTAAAAGAGCTGCTGTTGCTGCAGAGATTTTATCCTCTACTTTTACTCCAATTGCTACTCCTGCTGTTGCTGAGTTACTTACAACTACATCATACTCTATAATTGTTGTATCTCCTGCTGAGTAAACTGCTGTTGGAGTCGATTTACCTATACTTATTTTTGAAGATTTTGTTAATGATCCTTTATCAGAATATACCGCTCCATTTACTGTAGCCAAGTTTTTGATTGAACCTTTCGCTTTAGGATTCAATGTAGCAACTATTGTATATGTTATTCTTCTATTTGGACCTAATACTGCATTTGTTATATTTAAATCCGCTGTTGGCAGATATGTTCCTGCACTTGTTGGGTCTGACGGGCTAGTTACCAATGTTGGAGTAGCTGTAGATATATCATATATCTTTGAAGTTATGTTCCAAGATTGATAAGCTGAACCTGTGCTTCCATCAATAAGTTGTGCTGTGATTGCACTTAATTTATCTTGTACTAAAACATTAGTTGCATATCCATCTCCTGGATTATCTACATCTATCGTATAAGTAAGTGTTCCACCTGGAACATACTCTGTAGTGTTAACATTTTTAGCAATCTCTAGGATTGGAGTTGACATCTTCACTCCAGGTCCTGATTCTAAAACATTATCTCCTACTAACGTTTTATCATCTAAGATTGTACCAACTGTTGTAAATTTTGTTTTAGCTTTTATTTCATAAACTATAGTTCCATTAGGACCTATATCGGCTATTAGATTTAAATCTCCAGTAGCATTTGTTATTATTCCTGTTCCTGGAACAGTTCCTACTCCTGAAGAACTTAATACAGATAAATCCCAGCTATCAAAGGCTGAACCTAATGTACCATCTACTTGAGTTGCTTTTATTGCAGTTATTAAATCATTTATTGCAATATTATTCATAAAGTTATTATTTGGATTTGTTACTGTTAGTGTATAAGTAATTGTATCCCCTGGCTTATACTCTATCTGTGTTGGAACCTTTGTTATTATAACTGTTCCATTATTTGCTAAAGCTACTGGTGTTGTTGTAGCTGTTGATGTTGATGTATTTTGAGCAGTTCCAACTTTTCTTAAATTAGCTGTATTCGCTATTGTACTAATCGACGAATCTTTAGCTATTGTAGTAATTGTATATATTATTTTTTCATTTGGGAAAACTGTAACTATATCTAAAAGGTTTGTATTAGAAGTGCTTCCCCCATTTGCTATTATAGTTGATAATGATTTTGTTGAACCTCCTGCTAATGCTGCATTTACAGTCCAACTATTTAATAGTTGTGAACCTGATATATCTAATGCTGGAGTTGTTCCATTATTTGCAACTATACCTGTTATAGATTGAAGTAAATCTTCAACTAAATAGTTTGCACCAATACCACTACCTGTATTTTCAACTGTTACTGTATAAGTAATTGTCTCTCCAGGTCTATAAGTTGCTTTATTTGCAACTTTTACTATGTTTAATACTGGTACTGCTGATGTTGTGTTTATAGTTGATATTTTTTCTGTTCCATTTCTATCTGTTGCTTTTGCTGTATTTTGAATTGGACCTACAATATCATCATTTACTTTTCCTGTGATTATATATTCTACATAAGATCCTGTAGCTATATTAACATTTGTTGCTGACAAGTTTCCTGATGAATTAAAAGTTCCAGCACTACTAGAACCTGTTACTGTTGATATTGTTGAAACTGAATTTGCTGCAAAAACTGGTTTTACAGAGCCATCTGCTGATGCTGCTGTAATTGTTGATAGGATATCGTCAACTTTCATATTTGTAATTCCTACTGTTAACGAGTTGTTTTGAACTTTTACTTTATAAGTAAGATTTTGACCTGGTGTATAATCTGATGTTGTTGATGTTTTTTGAATTGAGAAATCGTAAGCTGCTAAATTTAGCGTTACTGCATTTGAATTCTCAGATTGATTTCTAACTGTTGCAGTTGCAGTGTTGCTTATTGGACCTGTTACTCCAGCTTTCACATCTGCTACTATCGTATATTCAACTTTACTTCCAGGAGTTATTGTAATACCTGTTGCTAATAAGTTTCCTGTTGGAGGGAAACTTCCAGCATTACTTCCTCCTGTTGATGTTGCAGTTATTACTCCACCTGTTAACTCTGTTGGCAAAGTATCCTCTACTTTAAAATCTTTTATCGTTACTGTTGGGCTTGTATTCGTTATTGTAATTTTATATGTTACTTTTCCATCTTTCTCATAGTAAGCTATTGGTGATGTTTTTCCAATTGTATAAGTATATGGAACTCTTGTTAAAGTTACACTACCAGTTCCTAATTCTGTATTTCCAGAACTAACTATTCCTGTTGGTGTTATTGGGTCCTTTACAAGAGGATTTACTGTTCCTATAACAAAATATTCTACATATCCTCCTGCTGGAATACTAACACCTGTAGCCTGAAAATCTCCTGTTGTGCTTAGTGCTCCTACATTTACTGCCCCTGAGCTTTGACCTGCTACTTGGTTAAGTAATGTTGTGAATACTGCTGAGCTTCCACCCCCATCTAAAGTTGAGGTTATTCCACTCAGCGGCATTGAAACTTTCAATCCATTGATTGCTGTAGAATCTGGATTATCCACACGAATTTTAAAAAATACTTGTTCGCCAGTATCGTAGATATTTGGCAAAGTTGTTCCTGCTGGTGCTGTACTCTTAGTAACCGTTACTGTTGGTGCTGATAATAGAAATACTGAATTCAGTAAAAATAGTATCAACATTACATAGCGGTTTCTTAATAATTTCTTCCCCATGTTTCCTCCTCTGTTTTATTTTTGTCGCTTTATTTTTTTTCTAACAAATATATATTCTTTTTTTTTTAAAAAATTCCTTTTTATTCGCTCTGAAGAAATATTTTTTTAAATTTGATTTTATCTAAAACATTTGTTAGTATAATTATATAGAATAAATAAAATCTTGGGGGAGATTTATGTATATAAATTCAAAACATTTGCAAATTTTCAATCTTATCAAAAATAATCAAAATTTCAATTTAAACGATATCAGTAAAATTTTTAATATTTCACCACAAAGAACAAAAATATATATTCAAGATATATACTCAGAATTTTACCAATATAATTTCGATAAACAGAAAACAGTTTCTATGATAAAAGAGATTCAGAATTTTAAAAATGGAAAAAATGTTTTAAGACGAGCACAAGTTTTTACAAAAGATGAAAATATTTTTTACATTATATTTCACTTAGCCATTGAGGGGCACTTTAAAATGAGTGAAATTTCAAAAGATATCAGCATCACATCTAGAAATTTAAATAACTATACTGCTAAAATTCAGGATGTTTTAATGTTTTTTAATCTTACTGTTTCTACTTCAAATACTGGAATTAAATTAATTGGTTCTAAATATGGAATTCAACGTTTACAATTCTATCTATATTTAAAATTTTTAATTGAGAAAAACTATCTTCCTAAAGAGCTTCGTAAAAAAATATTTCAGTATTTTGAAGTTGAAAACTTTAGCAGTTTTAAGAGAGAGATAACACAAATTTCAAAATTTTTTAAATCAGATAATTTAATGTTTTCTAAAAAAGTACTCGTAGCTTTCTATTTTGTTTTTAAATCAAAAAATACTACAAAAAAAATAAAAGATATCCATCCATCTAGAGCTTTTAAATATTGCACTAAAATGAGTGATAAAAAATTTATTTTAGATATTCTTAAAATTTTAAAAACTGAAAATTTTGGAAATCTTCCAGCTATGCATTTTACTAGTTTAATATCTGTTATGACTCAATCTTTTTATTCGGGTTGTTTTTTAAATAAAACTATAATTCCTATTCAAGAAGAGTTGAATACTATTTTTTCTGAGCATTTAGGAAAAACTCAAAATTTTAAATTTAACACTATTTTAAAATCAGCTATTTTTTATTGTAAATTAAAAGAGATTCTATTTATTGATGATACATTTTTTTTAGAGCTTAATCTTGATTTTATTCCAAACTCGAATTTTTTAGAGCTGACAAAAGAGATTCAGAAAAAGCTTCCTAGATTTACTATTTTTGAATGCTTAATGCTCTGGTACTCTTTTAATGAGTCTGACTTGAAGTTAGAAAAAAATATTTTTGTGTATAAAAATCTGAGTTCTAATATTATCTCTAACTTGGTTAAAGAGGTTGAAAAAAAGAATGATACTATTATTAATAACTCTGTTAATCTTTTAAATTTAAACTCATTTTTAAAAACTAATGATGTTGATAATATCTTTATTATTGAAAATCTAAATTTAAAATTTGATTACATCTCTGTTAAAAAAGTTTTATACCCTTTCAAAAGTTCAAAAAAAACTTTTAATTTTAACTTATACGACAACAGAATATAATTTCCTTTTTTGAACAACTCTGAAAATTTTTTTTATTTTTTAAAAAGATTTTTCAGCTTTTTTTTTAATTTTTTTCATAATATACTCAATTATAAATAAAATGAAGTAACTAAAATTAAAGGAGGAATTATTTTATGAAAAAAACCGCACTTTTATTATTAGCCCTATCATCACTAGCCTTCGGAGCAATTCCATCTGCTCAAGTTGATGTCAGTGTATCAGCTACTGTACTTGAAGATGCTCCAAGTTTAATTATAACTGATGATAAGGGAACTGAAATATCAGCAATAAACTTCCATCATATTTTACAAGCTAGTGATAGTTCTGTTAGTGATGTATTAACAACTAATATTAGAGCTAAAGCAGCTGGCTTAACTGAAGCAAATTCTGGTGGCCTTTCGACTAATTTTTCTAATTCAGCTGTAGAATTATCTCATCAGACTAATACTGGTAATAAACTTACTTCAAGTTTACTTGCTACTCCAGGACTTGAATTTGATAATGAACTAGGTGCTCCTTTTATTGTTAGTAGTAGTCTTTCTGGAAATAATGCTATTGTAGGAGAATATCCGTCTCAACAATCTAAGCTAACAATAACGTATAATAAAGGAACTACGAATCAAAAAGCTAATTAATTATTCCATAAAGGTAGGGTACGAAGAGTCGTGCCTTTCTTCTATTGAATAATGTAAATGAAATAATCGGGGGAGAGTTTTATGATGAGATTTGTTTTTTTATTTTTTGCACTTTTCAATTTTGCATTCAGCTATATAAATATCAATCCAACATATTTTGATAAACGTATCGATTATGATGGTAATTATGAAGAGTTTACACTTTTCAATCCATCTAAAGAAACCATCACATATAGAATCTATACTGAGCCCTATTCAAAAGGAGAAAATCAAGATATGAGTAAATGGGTAGAGTTTTATCCACGTTCAATCACTCTAAAATCTGGTGAACAAGGAAAAATTCAGGTAAGTATAGCGTCACGAACAAAACTGAAATCTGGTGAATACTCTGCTGTTTTAGGTATTCGAGAGCTACCACTCTATAAAAAAGTTAAAAATGAAAAATCGAGTGGAGTTGGAATATTTACAGATTTAAAATTAGTTTTAAACGGATATGCTGGTGATATCGCTCCAAAATTAAAGTTCAAAAATATAGATACAGAGTTAAAAGATAATAATATCTCTATCTCTGGAACTGTTCAAAACGTTGGAAAGCGTCGTGGAAAATTTGAACTATACTTAGATGAATATTTTTTAGGTAATTTAAGAATTCATTCTGATGAAAAAATAGATTTAAGGGAATCTAACTTTTCTTTTAATGGTGATTTAAAGAAAACACCTAAAAAAAATCTAGTTGTAAGAGATTATAAAACGAAAGAGGTAGTAATGAGTGTAAAATTTTAAGGGGGAAATTTTATGTTAAAAAAAATATTTTTTCTAGCATCTTTTTTATTCGCTTTCAACTCTATCCTTGCTGAAGAGGAGTTGACAATAGAAAGATTAGAGCTACTTAAAGAACGTGGCTCTATTTCACACGAGGATTATCTTTTTTTAAAAGATGAGCTCCATGGAAATTTAGAAGAAAAACACTATTTTTCTCTTTTTGTAAACAGAACAGCCGTGAGTAACGACTTTCCTGTTATCCAAAAAAATTCAAAATCTTACATCTCTTTAAAAAAGTTTTTTGAAACTTTAAACTATAAAAACTACTCTTTTACAAACAATATTCTAGATTTAAGAATTGGTACTGAGCTAGAAGAGATTATGATTGATTTCAACTCTCTTAAAATCGTTGGAAGTGAAAGAACAAATTTTTCAAAAGATGATTTCTTCTTTCATGGAAATGAACTTTTCATAGAGAGCCAACTCTTCTCTGACCTTTTCTTAAATGCTATAGATATTGATTACACTCGAACTCGTATCAGTGTTTCTACAAAATACTCTACTCCAGATGGTGTCAATGAGCTTCTAGGATTGAAAGAGGAAAAAATCGGAGATGCCAATAATATGACTGACTTTTACTATACAAACTCTCGTGATTTTTTCAACCTCGGATATTTAAGAGTTAACTTAGAGCAAGAGTTTTTTAAAACCGAAGGGGATAAAAGTTCTGATTGGGATGGATACCTAGAGTATCAAGGTTCGTTTTTATACGGAGAGCTTACTACAAACTATGATTTAAGAGAAAACGAATTAACTGGTGCTAATTTATACTATCCAAACTTACCATACAATCACTATTTAGAGATATATGGCGATAAAAATGAAGGTGGTTCTTGGAAAAAATCACTTTTACTACAAAAAGATAAAGGTTATTTTGAAGAGGGAAAGCAATTCGTTATCCGTGAAAATGTTCCTATCGGCAGTAGAGTTGAGCTAGTTTACTTAGGTGCCACTATAGATATCGGCTATGAAGAGGACGGAGTTGTAGAGTTCCGAAACTCAGAACTAAAAGCTGACCGTGAATACCTATTAAGAATCCATACAAAAGATGGAAAAAGAGTGACTCGGATTATCAAAACAAATGATGATTTCAATCAACAAAATCGTGGTGAATTTGAATATCGTTTCTTTACAACCGAAACTGAAACGGACGGTAAAAATGATTATGACACTGCTATCTACTATGGTCTAACTGACCGTTTAACTCTTGGAGGAACTTACTTTAAAACTTTCACGACTATAGACGATAAAGATGGATACCTAGAGCGTGCTGGTGCAGATTTTATATATAGTAATTTCTATAAAACAAATGCTTACTCTATCGTTTTGAAAACTGAACAAATTTTAAGTAATCACAATCTTAGAGAAGATACTAGTTTTCAAGGCTTAGCTCAGATGAAATTTAAAAAATTTAAATTGAAATATGAAGGTGGAGAATATAGTGACTACTACAATGAAAAAAACTCTAATAAAGCCACTATAGAGTTTGATCCATTCAGTTTTTTAAGCATAAATTACAGCTACGTTTGGTTAGAAGAATGGGATCGTGGCAAAAGAGATGGTAATGCAATGTCTATTGAGCTTCGTAAAAACTATAATCGTTTTTTAACAACTTTAGAGATGGAAGAGGATATCTCTAACGAGGTTAATTATTCACTAAACTTTTATTACACAGGTTATCGTGATTACTCTGTGAAATGGAGCAACTCGGTTTCTGAGATGGGAGATGATTTCCAATCTACCTTAGCCTTATTTAATCGTTCTCGTCAAAATGGTTTTGATTACGCTTTCGAAATCTCATATGATGAAAAAGAGCGTGAAAAATTTACATTCAGATTCTCTCTTGACTATGATAACTGGTTCAGATTCGATTCAAAATCTAAAGATAACGGAGATTATGAGATGTCTGTTGGTCTTGATAGAGTTATTGATTTAAAAAATATCAAAACCCCTTTAAACAATATGGATGTATCTCGGGTTAAAGTTATAACTTATTTAGATAAAAATGATAACAATATTTTTGATAGTGATGAAAACTATATAGGAGATGTTGAGGTTGAGATAGATGGAGTTAAAAAAGTTACAACTTCAATTGAGCCTACATACTTCTATGGTGTTCCGAATAATATTACTTATAACTTCAAACCAGTTGTTAGAAGACCTAGTTACGATACTGTAAATAGTAAATTTTCACTAAAAGGAAAAGGTGGTGGAGATATTGAGGCTCTTATTCCTGTAAAACCTCTTTACTCTATCACAGGTACTCTTTCAATAGAGGATAAAATTGTTGATTCTATGTCCTTCTACGAGGGGGTTGTAGTTAAGATATTAAATTCAAAAGGTGATGATATTATGACTACACTGCTTGATTTTACTGGGCAATTTGATGTGAGTGGGCTCAACTCTGGTAAATATACTCTTGAAATTTCATCTTTTAAAGATGATGGCATAAAGCCTTTGATAAAGGAGCTTTCTATCAATTATAACGAGGTAGGGTCAAATCTTTTAGTAGTAAATACTATTTTAAAAAATAATACTATCATGATTAAAGAGTAAAGGGGGCTTTTGACAGTTGAAATAAATTTATAAATTTCAAAAATAAGTTTTGATTTTTATAAATTTTACTATTAAAATAAGTTGAGGTGAAATAAAATGAAGTATTATTCAACTAGAGAAATGGTAAAAATTTTAAATGTAACAGGTCAAACATTAAGAAATTGGGATTCTAACGGGAAGCTAGTTCCACATCAT
>JBOFYP010000167.1:0-28835 GCA_051654725.1 Cetobacterium sp. | reverse complement strand
AAATTATTTTCTAAATACTCTCCATTCAACTTATCTACTAATTGTGATGGTGTTGGTGATGTAAAACCTTTTTCACCTTTTAAATAAATATTTCCTGTTTCAGAATATAAATAATTTCCAACTACTTCATATGCTACATTTTTCATAGTTGTTTCTCTTTCTATCACTGTATCAGCTGTTATAACACCTGTTGAAATAGAATTTTTTTGATATAATCTATCTGTATTATAATTTGCCATCTCATATCTTATACCTTGAGTAAATTCAAATTTACCAATTTTATTCTGATTTAAAGCAAAAATACTATGAGTTGTTTTATTTAAATCATTCAAATATTTTTCAGAACTGAACATATCCATTTGACTATCTCTTTTTAAATTGCTATTTATATAGTCATAACCTAAAATTAGGCTATCATTATCAGAATAATTAAATTTAAATTTTGGCTTAAAACCTATCTTTTTATCTGTATAATCCATATAATTTTTTACCAAAACTCCTTTTGAATAGTTATTCTCATTATAAATATCTGTTTCTTGATAAAAAGCAATTAAGTCTAATTCAATTTTTTCATTAATTTTATACTCATATTTTCCTGTAAATTCATTTTTTAATGTATCATTCTTAATTAATTCATCACCTAATTTTAACCCATCACTTTTAGGATTTGATAATTGGTCTTTTGTTAATCCTCTTGGAGATGTTGAAATATCTTCATATCTTGAATATTTTAACACTACATTTTGTTTTTTATCTATTTCATATTTTACACTTCCTTCAAAATATTCAGAATCAGATTTATCTCCATCTCTAAAGCCTTTATAATCATTCTTAGTATAATTAAGATTTAAATCAATTTTCCCAATATTTGTTCCGTAAGATACCTCACCTTTTTTTCCACCAAATGTATTTAATTCAGATGAGATAGACCCTCCATTTAAACCTGCTCTAGATTTAGTTATTATATTAATAATACCACCTCTAGTACCACTTCCATAAAGAATAGCTCCACCACCTGGAATCACTTCAATCTTCTCTATACTTTCAACTGGAATTGTATTTATAGGTGTTTTTGCATGAGATGTATCTAACAGATTTATTCCTACTCCATCCACCATTATTTGAACATTTGCTGTTGCTTTGTTTCCTTGACCTCTCATATCTATAATAGGATCCTTTAAATCTCCAATTATATTTATACTTTGAACATCTTTTAATGCTTCTGAAACTGATTGGTAATTTTTATCCTCTATATCTTTTGCTGTTATAACTGTTACTGTATTTGCTATATTTCTTTGAGCTGTTTCAAATCCTGTTGTTGATATAACACTCTCTTTTAATGCAACTCCTTTATTAGCTTCTTCATAGAAAAAATCATCATTTGAATAGCTTAATGCTGAAATAATTAGACTTAATATTCCAATTTTTTTATTCATACTTATTTATCCCCTTTTACTAAATTATTTAATCCCTAAAGTTTTTTCAACTATATTAGTTATTATCTCTCTTGAAATATTATTTCCCCAAAACAATCCATTTTCTGTTAGTTTATAATTTGATTCATCTTCATCTATATAACCCTCTGCTTTTAATTCTTTAACTAAATTTTCAAATACCTCTTTCTCTTCAAAATTCAAAATTTGATTTACAGCTATTTTTTCTATTATTGGAAATTGAAATAATCCTCCAAGTTTATCTATTCTTTGTTGATATTCACTTTTTTCTACAAACATTGTCATATCTTTTTTCATTCTAAATATTGAGAAATTTCCAACATTTCCTCCTGCTCCAACACCTATTGGGAAAGTATCTCCTCCAAAAGATCTAGCTTTTATATATTTGTATTTATCTCTTCCATGCTTTGCTATTTTCGTTAATTCTAAAACATAATAATTTTTATCATTAGTTAACTCTTTTATAAATGCATCATGTAAAGACCTTTCACGCTTTAAATTTTCTTCTAGTTTTAATTTTTCATCTTTTATATCAATTGATAAAGCAGAACCTTCATGAATCATTAAAGAGTAAAAGCTTGTACTTCCTAAATCTAATTTTTTTATAATTTTAGCATCATTTTTTGCATCCTCTATTGTCTGAGTTGGATGATTGTAAATTATATCAATACAAACTTCTCCATTAAACTTATCTTTTAAATTTAATAATTTTTCTATAACTTCATTTTGAGTATATGTTCTATTGTAAAATTTTCTTCCTTCATCTGAAAAGCTTTGAATTCCTACTGATAATCTATTTACACCATACTTATTCATTAATTCTATTTTCTCTGAGTTCAAATTGTGTAAAGTTGTTTCTAGAGTAAATTCATAATCTTTTTGAAATTGTATATTTCTATTCACACTTTTTAATATTTTTTCCAATTGATCAACTTTATAAACCGTTGGTGTTCCACCACCAAAATAGATTACATCAACTTCTTTTTCTTTAAAATATTTATATTGACCATATCTATCAAACTCTTGAACTATATAATCAGCATAAGAATCTAGGCTTCCATTTACTTGTTCTCTGTTTAAATTACAAAAAGAACAGATTTTATCACAGTATGGAGTATGAACATATACTACTCTTGGAATATCTTTTGGTATTTCTGACAATGTATTTAAAAATTCTTCCTCTGTAACTCTTTTTTGTGGATAATATTTTCCAATTAAAGCACTTGAATTATAATGACTTTTATATCTTGTTTTAAAACGCATTTTTTAATCACTTCCCTTTAGTTTCTATATCTATCGCCGTTGCTCCTGAAAGTTTTATATCTGACATTATATCTACAATATCACCATAATTAATTTCTCTATCTGCAATTAATGATACTTTTTTATTATCTGTTGTTAATACTATATTTTTCAATTTTTCTAATAATTCATCTTTTTTTACCTCAATGATTTGACTCGTTTTATCTTTATCTACTTTCAATTTTAATTCTCCATTTTTTGTTAATAAAACTGATATTTTATCAATTGTTTTAATAATTTCAGATACATTTGATTTTGGTAAATCTATTTTAATACCTTTCATATCATCAAAAGTTGTTGATACCATAAAAAATATTAACAATAAAAATACTACATCAATTAGCGGAGTTAAATCTGGAGATAACTGCTTTCTTTCATAATTTATAAAACTTTTAGATTTAAACATTTTCTCTCCTACATTTTTCTTAAAATATTTATAAATTCAACAACATTTTTTTCCATATCAATCATAGCTTTTTCTATCTTCTTTTGATAAAAGTTATAGAATATCATTGCTGGAATTGCGACTATTAAACCTGATGCTGTTGTTATTAAAGCTTGAGATATTCCAAATGCTAAAACTGTTGGATCTCCTGCCCCATGCTTAGACATTGCTGTAAATGCCCCAATCATACCAGTCACTGTTCCTAACAAACCAGCTAAAGGAGTTATATTCGCTGCTAAACCCAATATCCACATATGCTTTTCAAGTTTAGGCATCTCTCTTAATGCACATTCTCTTGCTTTTTCTTCCAAATAATCAAATGTACAACAATTCATTTTTCCACCGTTATATTCTACTAATATTGTTTTCATAACTTTTGATGAAGTATTTTTAAAAGAATCACAAGCTACAATAGCTTTTTCTCTTTCATTATTTTTTATAAATTTTTCTAAATGAGTTATTAAAAGTGCTCCATTATCTTTTTCATTTTTAAAAAAATAATATCCTCTTTCTAAAATTACAGTTAACCCTCCTACTGAAAGTAAAATTATTACTCCCATCAATGGTCCTCCTGCTTTAATTAATTCTATCAATACATGCCTCCTCAAAACAAATAGTTTGTAATTCAAAGTTATTATAGTTTTTTTAAAAGAATTAGTCAAGATATTTTTATTTCAAAATATTTTTTTACAAATAGTTTGATTATTAAAATAATTTTTGTTATAATATTTATTAATTTATTTTAAAAATTGGAGGAGTTATGAAATTTATTTTTTTTTCTATTATTTTACATTTTAGTATTTTAGCTTTTGGAATTTCTATTTACCCACTAAAAGAACAGCCTATTTTAAAATTAAAATTGAAAAATAATTTTGACACAGCTAAAATCTTGTTCAATAGCGATTCTTTTCAATCTAAAAGTCAACCTATCGAAGATAAAATTGAAAAATCAGTGGATAATAAAACTTTAGAAATTGCTGATAAATTGATTTCTCAAACTAATTCAAAACCTAAAACTTTAACTGAAAAGAAAATAGCGAAAAAAAATAATATTAAAATTGTAAAAACCAAAAAAACTGAAAAATCTGAAAAAGTTGAAAAAATTGTAAAAGAAAAAAAGGAACAAAATCAAAATTTAGTTAATTCTGATATTATTGAAATTTCAGAAGGGATTTTCGCTGCTAGAAATCAAGGGATTGACGGTTTAAAATATTCTTTTATTTCTCAACCAGAACCTGAGTATCCATTAGCAGCAAAAAGAATAAGTTTTAATAATGAAGTTTCTATTAGAGTAAGATTTCTTGTAGATTTTAATGGAAATATTGAGGAAATAAAATTTTACAATACTAAAGATAATTTAGGCTTTCAAAATGAAGTTCAAAAAACTTTAAAAAACTGGAAATTAACTCCTGTTATCTTAAACGGAAAACCTATAAAATTATATTTTTATAAAGAATTCAAATTTAATCAAAAACAAATTTAGGAGGATTTAATTTTTATGAAAACACTTATTACATATTCATCTAAAACTGGCAACACTAAAATGATAGCTGAAGCTATTCATGAAGGGATTCCAAATGCAACTATCTTACCAATCTCAGATCTTATTAATTTAGATTATGATCTTATTTTTATTGGGGGATGGATTGATAGAGCTATTTTTGATGAAGTTGCTTTAACACTTTCTAAACAAATTTTTAATAAGAAAATTGTATATTTCTTCACTTTAGGGGCTTCTCCAGATTCAGAGCATGCTAAAAATTGTATTGAAAATATTGAAGCTATTTTAAAAGAGAATAACAATACTATTGTAAATAAATTTTATTGTCAAGGAGCTATTGACCCCAAACTAATCTCTTTATTCTCAAGTTTTGATTCAAATCATAAAATGGCCCCTACTGAAGAACGTAAAAAAAGATGGGACGATGCTAAATCTCATCCTGATAAAAATGATTTAAAAAATGCTAAAGATTTTGCTATTTCTATTTTGAACCAAAATTAAAAAAATGTAAGATGCTAATTTTTGCATCTTACATTTTTATTTAGTCTATAATTTATTAAAACTATCTAAACACTCTTGAATTAATTCTTTTTTTTCATTTCTAGGTACATAAACTGCAAAAATTTCTTTTTCATCTTCTCCATAAAATTTTATAGAATAACTTTCTCTACCAAACATTATATCTTTAACTAAAAAAATCTCTTTTATTTTTTCTGTACTTAAATGACCACCTATTGAGCTATTCTTATCATTAAAATTTAAATATCCATGTGCATAAAATCCACTCGGAAACTTATCTTGAATTTCTAGAACAAAACTCGGTGTTATTACTAATAAAAAAACTTTTTCCCAAGTTCTTAAAATACAGAATAATTCATCTAACTTAGATATTTCATATTTTTTTACTGTTGGAGCTTCCCTTAAAACCTGAATTAATTTCACATTTAATTCATTTGCTATTTTATTTAAAGATATTTTTTCTTCTGTTTGAAGCATTGCTTCAATTTTATTTTGCATGTAATCCTCCCGATTAAATTATGTAAATAAAATATACATCTTTTAAAAAGGTTTGTCAATCAAATATTTTTAAAGTAATCACATAGTTTAGTGTTTTCATCAAAGGATATCACTTCTACATCTAAGGTTTCTCCTATCTCTTCTAAATCTTTATAAAGTTTTTTAAATGTTATTATTTCAACGCACATTGTTAACTTATAATATTTTTCATCAGATAAATCATTTTCAATAACTGAAATATAATTAATTTTTTTTAATTCTTCGAGTATATTTTTACTTAATTCAAGAGGTATTTTTAACTCATTTGATAGATCTAAAGATGTTATTGGTTTTTGATTATCTAAATAATTTTTTACTAAAACCAATAAAGCTTTTTTTGTTATCAAATACTTAGATTTAAAATTAATTTTTTTTATGTCCTCTATTTTTCCTAAAATTTCTCTGTTTTGTAAAATATAAGAAAAATGAGCACCTATAAGTATTAAAAACCAAACTATTTTAAGCCAGATAAGTGATAATAATAAAACAGAAAAACTACCATATATTTTATTATAAGTTCCAATTACAATTTGCAATTTTACTAAAAGCATATTACTTTGATTCAATAAAAATGAAACTATAAAACTACTCCAAATAGTTGGTATTAAAGATACTTTTGTATTTGGTAAAACAGTATAAAAAAATATAAAAAATATCCATAATGTAAAATATGGGGCTAATAGATATATTATATGCTCTGTATAAAAAAACTTTATTTCAAAATTATTAAAAAGATTAGCACTTATAATACTTATAGGTAGCATAAAAAATACCAATAAATAATCACTGATTTTTCTAAAAAAACTTCTAGTTTTTTTTATTCCCCAAATACTATTTAAAGCTTTCTCAATAACTGAAAATGTGGAAATTACAACCCATCCTAAAGATAAAAATCCAACACCTGCTATAATACCACTTCTTGTATTTTCTAATAAATTTTGTGCTATGTCTAAAACATCTTTTATTGTCTCCTCATTTAGAGGAGAACTATTTGTTAATTGTTTTAAATAATAGCTATCAATTCCAAACCAACGTCCAATACTAAAAACTATGGCTAAAATTGGAATAAACGATAAGGTTGTAAAATAGCAAAGTGTATTTGCCCATAAATTTGAATTAGAACGTTTATAGTTTTCAAAAGCTCCTTTCATTTGACTATAAAAATTTGTTAATTGAAGATCTAATATGTATTCCTTAATTTTTTCTAGCATATTTCACCCTCCTGATGCATTTTTCATATTTTACCATTTAATTCCTTTAATTTGGATATTAAAAAAACCTCATTAATTTTTTTAATGAGGTTTCCTTAATACGGGGGATATTATTTTACTATTAGCACTTTTATTATAATTTTTAGACAAATAAAAAGTTTAAAAAGTTTTAAAATTTATTTTTTATTTTTTTACTTATAAATTTTACACCATTTAATATTTAGTATATCTGTCTTCTTAAATATTTTTACTACATTAATTATAATACTCTATGTAGAAAGCTAGGATTTCATTGATTTTTTTTTATAATCATGCTATACTTTAGTTGGATAATTTATACTAGAGCTAAAAAGAGTGGGGAAATCCCACTCTTTCTTTATAGTTTTTATTAGAAAAGAGGTGATATTTATGATAAAACTTGATAAAAGAGAGATGGAAGAAACTCTTTTAAAAATAGAAAAGGTTGTTATTCCTTCTATTGAAAAAAGAGATGTTGATCTTGTTGATTTAGAATATGTTCAAGAAGGTGGTTACCTTTATGTTCGTATCTTTATAGAAAGACCTGAAGGAGATATTTCTCTTGAAGATTGTGGAAGCCTTAGTAATGAGCTTGATGAAACTATTGATGCTTTAATTCCACATAAGTTCTTCTTAGAAGTTTCTTCACCAGGAATCGAAAGACCTTTAAAAAAAGAAAGTGATTTCTTAAGATTTAACGGTGAAAATATTAAAGTTAGTTTAAAACATAAACTTAATGATAGCAAAAATTTCGAAGGTATTATCGAAGATTTTAAAGATGAAGTGCTTTTCCTAAATATAAAAGGGCAAACTCTTGAAATACCTTTCAAAGAGATAAAAAAAGCAAACATTGTTTTTAATTTTAGTGATATTTAATTTTAGGTAGTTATAGTTAGGAGGAAATAACCATTATGAAAAGTAAAGATGGAAAAATCTTTTTAGAAGCTCTTGAGCAGCTTGAAAAAGAAAAAGGAATAAATAAAGAAAGTCTTCTTGAGGCTGTAGAGCAAGCTATGCTTGCTGCTTATAAAAAGCACTATGGTGAAGAGGAAAATGTAGCAGTTGAAATTAACAGATCTACTGGTGAGGTTAAAGTTTTTGAAATCAAAACTGTAACTACAACTGAAGATTTATATGATGCTGCACTTGAAGTTTCTGTTGAAGATGCTGTTGAAGCTGGACACAGAAGAGCTAAAGTTGGAGATGTTGTTAAACTTGATGTTAACTGTGAAGAATTCAGAAGAAATGCTATACAAAATGGTAAGCAAATCGTAATTCAAAAAGTTAGAGAAGCTGAAAGACAAAATATATTTGATAAATTCAAAGATAAAGAACACGATATTATGACTGGTGTTATCAGAAGAATCGATGAAAAAAGAAACATATTTATCGAATTTGATGGTTGTGAAGCTATACTTGCAACTCCAGAACAATCATACTCAGATGTTTATAGAGTTGGAGAAAGAATTAAGGTTTATGTAGCTGAGGTTGAAAAAACAAACAAGTTCCCTAAAATCATAATCTCTAGAAAAAACGAAGGACTTCTTAGAAAGTTATTTGAATTAGAAATTCCAGAGATTGCTAGTGGAGTTATCGAAATTAAATCTTTAGCTAGAGAAGCTGGTTCAAGAGCTAAAGTTGCTGTTTTCTCAAATGATGAAAACATCGATACTGTTGGTGCTTGTATTGGACAAAAAGGATTAAGAATCAGAAACATTGTTAATGAATTAAATGGTGAGAAAATTGATATCGTTGTTTGGAAAGAAGATATTAAAGAGTTCGTTTCTGCTGTTCTTAGCCCTGCAAAAGTTATTAGTGTTGAAGTTCTTGAAGAGGGAGTTACTGCTAGAGTTCTAGTTGAAAATTCTCAGCTTTCATTAGCTATTGGTAAAAATGGTCAAAATGCTAGACTTGCTGCTAAATTAACTGGTATGAGAGTAGATATCAAAACTGTTGATTCTTTCATGGCTGAAAATTCTGAAATTACACTAGATGTAAATGAGGAAGAAAATGCCTAATACTACTATTACTACTCCAGAAAGAACTTGTGTAATTTGTAGAGAAAAAAAAGACAAAAGCGATTTATTTAGAATTGCCAAAATAAATGAAACTAACTATTCATTTGATGAAAAGCAAAAATTACAAACTAGAGCAATCTATGTTTGTAAAACTCACGAGTGTATAAAAAGAATTTCTAAAAATAAAAAGTATAATTTAAAAATCGAAGATTTACTAATAATGGTAAATCTTTTAAAAAAGCAATCGAAGGATTATTTAAATATTCTTAAAGCAATGAAAAATTCTGAACATTTAACTTTTGGTATCAACATGGTTATGGAGGAAATCGAACATATTCATTTCCTTATAATTGCAGAAGATATCAGTGAAAAAAATGACAGGAAATTAATCGCTAAAGCTAAAGAATTAAATATCCCTTATGCTCATTTTGGAGATAAAGCACAACTTGGAGAGATCTTTAATAAAGATGAAATCAATGTTATAGCTATTAAAAATAAAAGAGTTGCTAGAGGTATTACTGAATAATTTTTAGATATTAGGAGGAACCAATGAAAAAAACTATGGATTTTAATGAAGAAGTAGATAACTCAGCTGTTGAAGCTACATCTACTAAAAAAAATAAAAATAAAAATAAGAACAAAAATAATGCTGATGCTTCTAATGATGAAGTTAAGTCTAAAAAGAAAAGAAAAGGAAGAAGAGCTGACTTTATTGTAAATAAAGCTGAGCAAGGTCCTGAAATTATAGAAGAAGATGGAATGAAAATAATCAAAATCAGAGGTGAAATAACTTTAGGTGATTTCGCTGATAGATTAGGTGTTGGAAGTTCTGAGCTTATAAAAAAATTATTCTTAAAAGGTCAAATGTTAACAATAAACACAACTATTTCTTTAGAATTAGCTGAAGAATTAGCTGAAGACTATGAAGCACTTGTTGAGCTTGAAGAAGAAGTTCAATTAGATTTCGGTGATAAATTTGCACTAGAAATTACAGATAGAGCTGAAGATTTAATCGAAAGAGCTCCTGTTATTACAATCATGGGACACGTTGACCATGGAAAAACATCTTTACTAGATGCTATTAGAACTACTTCTGTAGCTTCTGGAGAAGCTGGTGGAATCACTCAGAAAATTGGTGCTTACCAAATCACTAAAGCTGGAAGAAAAATTACTTTCGTAGATACTCCTGGACATGAGGCGTTCACGGATATGAGAGCTAGAGGAGCACAAGTTACTGATATAGCTATACTTGTTGTTGCTGCTGATGATGGTGTTATGCCACAAACTATAGAAGCTTTATCTCATGCTAAAGCTGCTCATGTACCAATTATTGTTGCTATCAACAAAATTGATAAAGAGGGTTCTAACCCAATGAGAATTAAACAAGAGCTTATGGAGCACGGTTTAGTTTCTGTTGAATGGGGAGGAGATACTGAATTTGTTGAGGTTTCTGCTAAAGCTAGATTAAACCTTGATGAGCTTTTAGAGACAATCTTAATTACTTCTGAAATTTTAGAATTAAAAGCTAATCCTAAGAAAAGAGCAAAAGGTATTGTTTTAGAATCTAGATTAGATCCTAAAGTTGGACCAATAGCTGACGTTTTAATTCAAGAGGGAACTCTTAAAATAGGAGAGGTTATTGTTGCTGGAGAATCTATGGGAAAAGTTAGAGCTCTTGTTAATGATTTAGGAGCAAAAGTTCAATTTGCTACTGTTTCTCAACCTATCGAAATAATTGGATTCAATGATGTTCCTTCTGCTGGAGATACATTCTATGTAATTCAAAATGAGCAACACGCTAAGAGAATCGTTGAAGAAGTTGCTAAGCAAAGAAAAATTTCTGAAGTTACTAGAAAATCTATTTCACTTGAGACTTTATCTCAACAAATGGATTTTGCTAACATAAAAGAACTTAACTTAATTTTAAGAGCTGATTCTAGAGGTTCTGTTGAAGCTTTAAGAGATTCACTTTTAAAACTTTCTCATGAAGAAGTTATCGTTAACATCATTCAAGCTGCATCTGGAGCAATTACTGAAAGTGACGTTAAACTTGCTGAAGCTTCAAACGCAATCATAATTGGATTTAATGTTAGACCTACTACAAAAGCTTTAAAAGAAGCAGATGCTAGTGGTGTTGAAGTTAGAACTTCTAACATTATATACCATATCACAGAGGATATTGAAAAGGCATTAACTGGAATGCTTGATCCTGAATTCAGAGAGATGTATTCTGGAAGAATCGAGATCAAAAAAGTATTCAAAGTTTCTAAAGTTGGAAACATTGCTGGATGTGTTGTTGTTGATGGTAAAGTTAGAAAAGATTCAAACATTAGAATCTTAAGAAATGGTGTCATTGTTTACGAAGGTAAATTAAACACTCTTAAAAGATATAAAGACGACGCTAAAGAAGTTGTTGCTGGTCAAGAATGTGGTTTAGGAATTGAAAACTTTAATGATATTAAAGATGGAGATATTGTTGAGGCATTCGATATTATAGAAATTAAAAGAACTTTAAAATAAAAGTAGGTGATTTAATATGAATAAAAAAAGATTGGCTGCAATCGAGAAAGAGGTTTCTAGAGTTGTCTCTAAAGCTCTCTTTGAAGAAATAAAAAATCCAAAATTAAAAAAAGCTATGGTTTCTGTTACTAGTATAAAAATTACTGATGACCTTAAATTTGCTGATTTATTTTTCAGCATCATGCCTATAGCTGGTAAACCAATTAACAAAAAAGAAGTTTTAGAAGGATTAAATGAGATTAAAGGTTTTCTTAGAAAAAGAGTGTCTGAAGAACTAGCCTTAAGATATACTCCTGATATAAGAATTAAACTGGATGAGACTATAGAACACGCTATTAAAATCTCCCAGTTACTTGATAGTTTAAAAGGTTAATTTATGCACTGGGAATATAAAACAGTATCTGAAAATCTTGTTGAAACTAAGGCTAGTCAATGGAACGTTTCTAAATTTTTAGCTACTTTACTTTTAAAAAAGGGCTTTTTAGAAAAAGATGATGTAGATAACTTTCTTAACCCATCTATTAATAAATTTAGAAATCCTTTTGATTTTGAAATGATGGATAGCGTTGTTGAAAAAATAGTCTCTGCTAAAAATAATAATCAAAAATTATTTATTTATGGAGATTATGATGTTGATGGTATTACTGCTGCTATTTTTCTTGTATTAGCTTTTAGAGAGATTGGAATTGATATAGATTATTATATTCCTAATAGAATGGATGAAGGATATGGATTAGATAAAACTACTATTGATTTCATTCATAAAAATTCTGGAAAACTAATTCTTACTGTTGATACTGGTGTTAACTCTTTTGAAGATGTTGAATATGCTAGAACTCTTGGTATTGAAGTTATAGTTACTGATCACCATAAAAGTGTAAAAGATGATGAAGAGGATAATATCCTCTTCATCAATCCTAAACTTAGTGATAACTATAAATTTAAATCTTTAGCTGGTGCTGGAGTTGCTTTAAAAGTTGCTCAAGCTGTATATTCTCATTTAAATGAAGATTTTTCAAAACTTTATCAATTTATGGATATTGTTATGATAGGAACTGTCGCAGATGTTGTTCCTATGTTTGATGAAAACAGAATCATTATAAGCAAAGGATTAGAGACTCTTAAAAATACAAAAATTAAAGGATTAGTATATCTTACAAAATATTTGAAACTTTATAATAAAGATATTAGTACTACTGATATTAGCTATTTTGTTTCACCATTAATTAATTCTTTAGGTAGACTTGGAAATTCAAAATTAGGTGCAGATTTTTTTATAAAAACTGATGATTTTGAAATATATAATATTATCGAAGAGATGAAAAAAGCTAATAAACAAAGAAGAGAACTTGAAAGAATGATATTTGATGAAGCTAATAAAATGATTGCTGAAAAAATTGATAAGAATGAACTTAAATATATTTTTGTAGCATCTGAACGGTGGCATCCTGGAGTTATTGGAGTTGTTGCATCAAGATTAAGTGTTAAATATAATCTACCTGTTGCAATGATTTCTTTAAAAGATGGTTTCGCTAAAGCTTCATGTAGAAGTATTCTCGGTGTAAATATTTTCAATATTCTTAAACTTATTGAAGATAAATTAATACGTTTTGGTGGACATGACCTCGCTGCTGGATTTATTGCAAAAGAGGAAAATCTTTGTGAAATTGAACTTTTATTTCAAAGAGAGATTCAAATTCACGAACATAATATAAATCAACCTAAATTTTTAGATATTGATTTACAACTACCAATTGACAAAATTAATAAAAATATTATTACTGATCTTAAAAAATTAGGTCCTTTTGGCCTTCAAAATAAGCATCCCTATTTTATTGATAGAGGAGTTAAAATTATAGATACAAAGTTTTTCGGTATTGAAAATAGACATTTTAATGGTCTATTACTAAAAAATGGAAAAACTTATCCTTTAGTAGCATTTGATTTAAGTTCTAAACTATGTTCTAATAGCAAAAATATGCTTTATGATATTGTTTATTATCCTGAAAAAATTGTTAATAGAGGAGAGGAATATTATCAGTTTCGTTTAAAAGACCTTAAGTCTCATAAGATTTAAGTCATTATAATACATACATACTTTGAGGAGGAAATAATGAAACACGAATTAAAAAAAATTGAACATTCAGCAGTTGAAATCAAAATAACTTTAACTACTGAAGAGTTATCACCAATCAAATCTGAGGTTATCAAAACTTTAGCTACTAAAGTTGAGGTTCCTGGATTCAGAAAAGGACATGCACCTTTAAACAAAGTTGAAGCTGCTTTTGCTGAAGCTGTTAAAGAAGAGGTTGTTGAAGCTGCTCTTAAAGCTAACTTTGAAAAAGTTGTTGCTGAAGAAAAAATTGCTCCAGTAAGTTTCATTTATGATCTTGTTGCTGAAATGAAAGAAACTCTTGAGATGACTTTTAAAGTTGATGTTTATCCTGAAATTACTTTAGGAGAATACAAAGGTTTAGAAGTTGAAAAAGAAACTTTTGAAATGAACGAAGAGCTTTTAAATAAAGAGATTGAAAATATGTTAACTGCTAAAGCTAAATTAGAAGATGCTGCAGAAGGACATAAAGCTGAAATGGGTAATACTGTTGATCTTGCTTTTGAAGGATTTGTTGATGGTGTAGCTTTCGAAGGTGGAAAATCTGATTCACACCAATTAAAGTTAGGTTCAAAAATGTTCATCGATACATTTGAAGAGCAATTAGTTGGATACACTGTTGGTCAAGAAGGAGAAATCAACGTTACTTTCCCTACTGAGTACCATTCAGAAGCTTTAGCTGGAAAACCTGCTACATTCAAAGTTAAAATCAACTCTATCAAAACTTTAGCTACTCCATCATTAACTGAAGAGTTTGCTGTAGAAGCTGGTTTTGAATCTGTTGAAGATTTAAAAGCTAAAAAGACTGTTGAAATAACAGCTAAAGAAGAAACTAGAGTTAAGAATAACTTTGTTGGAAAATTAATCCAAAAGTTAGTTGCTGATTCTAAAGTAGAAGTTCCTAAATCTATGGTTGTTAGAGAAGTAGAAAACAGAATGGCTGAAATGAACCAACAATTAGCTGCTCAAGGAATGGATATTGACCAATACCTTAAAATGACTGGTATGACTAAAGAGCAAGCTTTCAACCAAATCGCTCCTATGGCTCATAACAAAGTTCAAGTTGACATCATTTTAGAAGCTATTGCTAAAGCTGAAAATCTTGAAGTAACTGCTGAAGAATTATCTACAAAAGTTGAAGATATAGCTAAAATGTACGGTATGACTAAAGAGCAATTAGAAGCTGAATTAGTTAAGAATTCTAACTTAGAAGAATTCAACCATAGCATCAGAACTGAGAACTTAACTCAGAAAGCTATTGAAATAATAGTAAACACTGCAAAGTAATAGTTAATAAATATTGAGTAGAGTTAATCCTCTACTCAATACTATTTTTAAAAATTAGTGTTAAATACCTAATTTTTTAAGTATTTAACTTTAAATTTTTAAAGTAAGTTTTAAAGGAGGGATAAAATGTATAGTCCAACAGTTATTGAAAATACTGGAAAAGGTGAGAGAGCCTATGATGTTTTTTCTAGACTTCTTAAAGATAGAATTATTTTTTTAGGTTCTGAAATTGATGATCAAATTGCTAACGCAATTGTTGCTCAACTCCTTTTCTTAGAAGCTGAAGATCCTAATAAAGATATAATTATGTATATAAACAGTCCTGGAGGGGTTATAACTTCTGGTATGGCAATTTACGATACAATGAATTACATTAAACCAGATGTACAAACAGTTTGTATTGGTCAAGCTGCTAGTATGGGTGCTCTTTTACTTTCTGCTGGAGCAAAAGGAAAAAGATATTCACTTGAAAATTCTAGAATTATGATTCATCAACCTCTTGGTGGAGCTAAAGGTCAAGCTACTGATATTGAAATTCAAGCTAAAGAAATTTTAAGAATGAAAGATTTAACTTCTAAAATTTTAAGTAAAAACACAAATAAATCAGTTGAAGAAATTATAAATTCAACTGAAAGAGATAATTTCATGAGTGCTAATGAAGCTAAAGAATTTGGTTTAATCGACCATGTATTTGTTAGATAAGGAGGGAAAAGATGAACAAAAAAGAAAAATGCTCTTTCTGTGGAAGAGGTCAAGATGAAGTTTCTAAACTTTTCTCTGGCCTTGATGGAGCTTTTATTTGTGATGAGTGTATTGAAACTTGCTTCGATATGCTTGGATATGAAAATGATATCTATTATGGTGACAAAAAAAGTGAAGAGATTGCTAAAAATTCTTTAACAGGAGTTGAATTACCTACTCCTAAAGATATTAAAGCTAGACTTGATGAATATGTAATTGGTCAAGATGAGAGTAAAAAAGTTTTAGCTGTTTCTGTTTATAACCACTATAAAAGAATTATGCATAAAGATAATGGAAGTAAAGATGTTGAACTTCAAAAGTCTAACGTACTTCTTGTTGGTCCTACTGGATCAGGAAAAACACTTTTAGCACAAACACTTGCTAGAACATTACATGTTCCTTTTGCTATAGCTGATGCAACTACTTTAACTGAAGCTGGATACGTTGGAGATGACGTTGAGAATGTTCTTGTTAGACTTCTACAAGCTGCTGATTATGATGTTGCTGCTGCTGAAAAAGGAATTATTTATATAGATGAGATTGATAAAATTGCAAGAAAATCTGAAAACGTATCTATAACTAGAGATGTTTCTGGTGAAGGAGTTCAACAAGCTCTTTTAAAGATTATAGAAGGGACTAAATCTCAAGTTCCACCACAAGGTGGAAGAAAACATCCTAACCAAGAACTTATAGAAATAGATACAACTAATATTCTGTTTATTGTTGGTGGAGCATTTGAAGGACTTGAGAAAATTATTAAATCAAGAACTAATAAAAAAGTTCTTGGATTTGGTGCTTCTCAAGATACAATTGAAGCTGAGAAAGAGATTGAACTTTTAGGTAAAATTCTTCCTGAAGACTTAGTTAGACAGGGTATAATACCAGAATTAGTTGGTAGACTACCTGTTTTAACAACTTTAACTCCTTTAGATGAAAATGCCTTAGTTAAAATTCTATCAGAGCCTAAGAATTCAATTGTAAAACAGTATCAAAAATTCTTTGAAATGGAAAATGTTAGTCTTGAATTTGAAGAAGATTCTTTAAAGAAAATTGCTACTCTTGCTTTAGAAAGAAAAATTGGAGCTAGAGGATTAAGATCTATCACAGAAAATATAATGACTGATCTTATGTTTGAAATTCCTTCTGATAAATCTATTAAAAAAGTTACAATTACAGCTGATTCAATTCAAGATTCTAAAAAAGTTAAAATTGAGCACTAAGGAGTGATTACTAATGAGTAGATTACCTTTTTTACCTACTAGGGAAATGGTTCTTTTCCCAGGAACAGCATCTCCTCTTTATGTTGGAAGAGAAAGAAGCTTATCAACAATGAACTTTGCTATGAAAACAAAAAATAAATTAGTCCTAAGTTTACAAAAAGACTCTTTAGATGAAAATCCTCCTCTTCCTGAAGGAGTTCATAAAATAGGTGTTGTTGCTAATATAGTTCAATCTATTCCATTACCTAATAAAAGTATAAAAGTTCTTATTGATGTTGATAAAAGAGTTCTTATTGAAAATATTATCGAAGAAGATGGTGTTTTATTTGCTGATTATAGTGTTATCTCTTCAACTGAAGAACCTTCAGCAGAACTTACAGCTTTAAAAAGAAAAGCTATTACTCTATTTGAAGAATATTCAACATTAACTAATCAAGTTAGTGCTGAGTTAATGGTTCAATTGAAAGGATTTAGAAAAGCTGGAAAAATATTTGATTCAATTGCTTTTAATTTAGAAATTGAAGATAATTTAAAAACAGAACTTCTTGAACTTCTTGACGTTAATGCTAGAGGATATAGACTAATTCAAATCTTAACTAACGAAATTGAAATAGCTTCAATTGAATTAAAAGTAGACCAAAAAGTTAAAGAAAAAATTAATGAAAGTCAAAAAAGTTATTTTATAAGAGAGAAAATTAGCACTCTTAGAGAGGAACTTGGAAAAACTGGTGGAGATGAAGAAGTTGATGAACTTTTTGATAAAGTTAAAAACTCTAATCTTCCAGAAGAAGCTAAAGAAAAATTAGAGACTGAATTAAAAAAACTCTCTAAAATGGCTCCTTACTCTGCTGAGGCTACAGTTTCAAGAGCTCATATTGAAACTGTTTTAGATTTACCTTGGGGAGTTACAACTACTGAAGTGCTTGATCTAAAAATTGCTCATGACGTTTTAGAGAAAGATCACTATGGTCTAAAAGATGTTAAAGAAAGAATTCTAGATTATTTAGCTGTTAAAAAATTAAATCCTGATATGAAAGGAACTATACTTTGTTTAGCTGGACCTCCTGGTGTTGGTAAAACATCTTTAGCTAAATCTGTTGCTGATGCTATCGGAAGAAACTTTATTAGAGTTTCTTTAGGTGGAGTTAGAGATGAAGCTGAAATTAGAGGTCATAGAAGAACTTATATAGGTTCTATGCCTGGTAGAATTATTAAAGCAATTAAAAATGCAGGTAGTGTAAACCCTGTTATTCTTTTGGATGAAATAGATAAAATGTCTAATGATTTTAAAGGGGATCCTGCTTCTGCTATGCTTGAAGTATTAGATCCTGTTCAAAATAAACATTTTGAAGATCATTATTTAGATATGCCTTTTGATTTATCAAATGTTTTCTTTATTGCTACTGCAAATGATTTAAGAAGCATCCCTGGACCTTTAAGAGACAGAATGGAGATTATAAATTTATCTTCATATACTGAATTTGAAAAGTTACATATTGCTAATAACTATCTTTTAAAAGAAGCTCAGATTGAAAATGGTTTATCTAAAATAAAAATTAGTGTAACTGATAAAGCAGTTCTAAAAATCATTGACGAATATACTATTGAGGCTGGAGTTAGAAATTTAAAAAGAGAAATTTCAAATTTATTTAGAAAAATAGCCCGAAAAGTTATTGATACTGATGCTAAATCTGTTAGTATTACTGTTAAAAATTTAGAATCATATTTAGGACACCCTAAATTTAGACCTGAAAAAATGAAAAAATCTATTTCTAAAGTTGGAGTAGTTAATGGATTAGCTTGGACTGCTGTTGGTGGAATGACTCTAGAAGTTCAAGGTGTTCAAATTCCTGGTAAAGGAAGTTTATCTTTAACTGGAACACTTGGGAATGTTATGAAGGAATCAGCTATGGTTTCTTTTACATATTTAAAAGCTAATATTGAAAAGTTTGGAATAGATTCAGCTGTTTTAGAGAAAAAAGATATCCATCTTCATTTTCCTGAAGGAGCTACACCAAAAGATGGTCCATCTGCTGGTATTGCTATTACAACAACTATTTTATCAGTATTAACTGGTAGAAAAGTTAAGCAAACATTTGCTATGACAGGTGAAATAACTATAACTGGTGAAGTATTACCTGTTGGTGGAATTAAAGAAAAAGTTATCGGAGCTCATAGAGCTGGAATTAAGAGTATCATTCTTCCTGAAGATAATAAGGTTGATGTTGAGGATATCCCTCAAGAAGTAATGAAAGATATAAAAATCTACTTTGCTTCAACATATGATGATGTTGAAAAACTTGCTCTTGAAAAATAATAGAAAGAGGTAAAATGATGATTGTTAAACAAGCAGATTTTGTAAAATCAGCTGTATTTGAAAGAGATTATCCTGAAGAGCTTACGAATATTGAATTTGCTTTCGTTGGGAGATCAAATGTTGGTAAATCATCTCTTATAAACAGTATTACTGGAAGAAATAAATTAGCTAAAACTAGTAAAACTCCAGGTAGAACGCAATTAATAAACTATTTCCTAATTAATAAAGAAGTTTTCTTTGTTGATTTACCTGGTTATGGTTTTGCTAAAGTTCCTAAAGAGATGAAAAAAGAATGGGGATTAACAATGGAGAGATACCTTGCTAGTCCTAGAAAAAAACTTGTATTTGTTCTTCTAGATATTAGAAGAATTCCAAGTGGTGAAGATTTAGATATGCTTAGATGGTTAGACCACTATGGAACTCCATTTAAAATTATATTCACTAAAATGGATAAAGTTTCAAATAATGATAAAGTTAAATCTTTAAAAGATATTAGAACAAAAGTTGATTTTGATAATGATGATGTTTTCTTCCACTCATCACTTAATAACAATGGAAAAGAACAAGTTTTAAATTATATTGAAAGTTGTTTAACGGGAGAGATTGAATAGGAGGATTTTAAATGAATGAATTAGCTACTACTTATTCCCCTAATGAAATTGAAGGGAAATGGTATCAATATTGGGAGGAGTCAAAATTCTTTGCAGCTACTCTTGATGATAACAAACAAAACTACTCTATAGTTATTCCACCACCAAACGTAACTGGTATATTACATATGGGACATATTCTTAATAACAGTATTCAAGACGTGCTTATTAGACATAAAAGAATGAGTGGATATAACACTTTGTGGATGCCTGGAACAGATCATGCTGGTATAGCAACTCAAAATAGAGTTGAAAGAAAATTAGCAGAAGATGGTTTAACTAAAGAAGATTTGGGTAGAGATAACTTTATAAAAAAAGTTTGGGAATGGAAAGAACAATATGGTGGTGCAATCACTAACCAACTTAGAAGCATAGGTGCTTCATTAGATTGGGATAGAGAAAGATTCACTATGGATGAAGGCCTTTCTGACTCTGTTAAAGATATTTTCATCAAACTTTTCAACGATGGTTTAATCTATCAAGGTGAATATATGGTTAACTGGTGCCCTAGATGTGGTACTGCTCTAGCTGATGATGAAGTTGAGCATGAAGAAAAAGCTGGTTCTTTATGGAATATTAAATATCCTGTTAAAGATTCAGATGAATTCTTAATAATAGCTACTACTAGACCTGAAACTATGCTTGCTGACGTTGCTATTGCTGTTAATCCTAATGATGAAAGATATTCTCATCTTGTAGGTAAAAATGTTATTTTACCTCTAGTTGGTAGAGAAATTCCTGTTATTGCTGATGAGTATGTTGATATTGAATTTGGTACAGGGGCATTAAAGATAACTCCTGCACATGACCCTAACGACTTTGCTCTTGGACAAAAATTTAATTTACCTATAATTAACATGATGACTCCAAATGGAAAAATATCTAATGATTATCCTGCTTATGCTGGAATGGATAGATTTGAAGCTAGAAAGAAAATGGTTCTTGATTTAGAAGCATCTAATTCTTTAGTTAAAATTGAAGCTCATTCACATAACGTTGGTGGATGTTATAGATGTAATACTGTTATTGAGCCTAGAGTTTCTAAGCAATGGTTCGTTAAAATGGAACCTTTAGCTCAAAAAGCTTTAGAAGTTGTTAGAAATGGTAAAGTTAAGCTTATGCCTAAAAGATGGGAAAAAGTATACTACAACTGGCTAGATAACATTAGAGATTGGTGTATCTCTAGACAAATTTGGTGGGGACATAGAATTCCTGCTTGGTATGGTCCTGATATGAAGATATTTGTTGCTAAAACTGATGAAGAAGCTTATGCACAAGCTAAAGCTCATTATGGAAAAGATGTTGAATTAACTCAAGAAACTGATGTTCTTGATACTTGGTTCTCTTCAGCGTTATGGCCGTTTTCAACTTTAGGTTGGCCTGATAAAACAACAGAATTATCTAAGTTCTATCCTACATCAACTTTAGTTACTGGTGCAGATATTCTATTCTTCTGGGTAGCTAGAATGGTTATGTTTGGTATGTATACAATGGATGATATTCCATTTGAAAATGTTTACTTACATGGAATTGTAAGAGATGAATCTGGTAGAAAAATGTCTAAATCTTTAGGTAACTCTCCTGATCCATTAAACTTAATTCAAGAATATGGTGCTGATGCTATAAGATTTACAATGTTATATAATACATCTCAAGGGCAAGATGTTCATTTCTCTGAAAAATTAATTGAAATGGGTAGAAACTTTGCAAATAAAATTTGGAATGTTTCAAGATTCGTTTTAATGAACCTTGAAGATTTCGATATAAAAACTTTTGATAAAAATAATGTTGAGCTTGAACTAGTAGATGAATGGATATTCTCTAAATTAAACAGAACATCTAAAGATGTTGCTGATAAATTAGAAAAGTTCCAACTTGATGAAGCAGCTAAATCTCTTTATGAATTCTTAAGAGGAGATTTCTGTGACTGGTATGTTGAGCTAGCTAAAGTTAGATTATATAATAAAGAAGAAGCTGGAATTAAATCTAGACAAACTGCTCAATATGTTTTATGGACAGTTTTAGAAGCTGGATTAAAATTATTACATCCATTTATGCCTTATATTACAGAAGAAATTTGGCAAAAAATTAAAATTGAAGGCGAAACTATAATGCTTTCAAACTATCCTGTTTGTGATGATTCTTTAGTTAATGAAGAAAAAGAAAAAGCTTTTGAATATATTCAAGGTCTTATATCTTCATTAAGAAATATTAAAGCTGAAAGAGGAATTTCTCCAGCTAAAGAAGCTAAAGTTGTTATAAGAACATCTAATTCTACTGAATTAGAAATACTTAAAACAAATGAATTACTTATAACTAAACTTGCTAAAATTGAGGAGTTAACTGTTGGAACTGATTTACCAACTCCTGAACAAAGTGGATTTAGAGTTAATGGTAATTCTGAAATCTTTATGATCTTAACTGGTCTTTTAGATACAGAAACTGAAATCAAAAAAATTAATGAGCAACTTGAAAGAGTTAAAAAAGATTTAGATAAAGCTAATCTTAAACTTTCTGATGAAAGATTTACATCTAAAGCTCCAGCTCATATTTTAGATAGAGAAAAAAGAATTCAACAAGAATTCCAAGATAAGTATGATAAATTAATAGAAAATTTAAAAAACTTCCAATAAAAAAGTACTTAAAAATATTAAAGTAGTAGGAATACAATTCCTACTACTTTTTTAAAATAAAAGTGTATTCAATGTGTTAAAATTATGCTAAAATAGAATAGTAACTATACATAAGAATAATAGTTGGGAGTGATACAATTGGATTTACATTATCTTAGAATATTTTATGAAGTGGGTAAAGAGAAGAGTTTTACTAAAGCGGCTAATAAATTATACATAAATCAATCGGCGGTTTCAATACAAGTTAAAAAATTTGAGGAGATTTTAAATTCTAAACTTTTTGATAGAAGTTCAAAGAAAATAAGATTAACTTACACTGGGGAAGCTCTTTTTAAAATGGCAGAAGAAATTTTTGAAAAAGTTAAAAGAGCAGAAAAAGAGATGGATAGAATAATTAATCTAGATAAAGCTAAAATATCAATTGGGGCTACCTCTGTTATTGGAGAGCCGTTATTACCTCTTTTTATGAAAGATTTTATTTCTGTACACGATGAAATTGAATATGACATTACTATATCTACAAAAGCTTGGCTTTTAAAACTTTTGAAAGAGGGAGAATTAGATGTGCTCCTAATTGATGAAGAACATATAAATGATCATAATCTTGAAGTTGTTACTGTTGGCTCTGTTCCATACGTTTTAGTTGGAGCAAAAGACAATCTTAAATTAGAAGCTGTTTCTAAAGAACCTCTAATTTCAAGAAAAAATATATACAATAATGATAAAGCTATTAGCTATCTTGAAGATAAAAATAATATTTGCTTTAACACTAAAATTCCAGTTGTTGGAAATCTTGGTGTTATTAAAGAGATGGTTAAAGAAGGAATTGGTAACGTTATATTACCTTATTATGCTGTTTACAAAGAGATACAAAATGATGAGTTCAAAGTTATTAGAACTATTGACGAGGTTACTGACTCTTATCAAATTGTTATTACAAAAGATAAGAAAAATTTAGCCCATATTGTTAAGTTTATTAACTTTGTTAAAGATTTTAAAATTTAAGATATTTAATTTAGGAGGCTAATATGAATTTATTAGATTCGTACAAAACAACAGCTAAACTTTTAGAAAATTTTATAAAAGATGAAGCTGAAAAAAACACTACTGAAAAGGTTGCTAAAGACCTTGCCGATATTTTTAAAAATGGAAATAAGGTTTTAATCTGTGGTAATGGTGGAAGTAACTGTGATGCATTGCATTTTGCTGAAGAGTTTACTGGAAGATTTAGAAGTGATAGAAGGGCTTTACCTGCTATATCTTTATCTGATTCTTCACATATAACTTGTGTTGGTAATGATTACGGATTTGACTATATCTTCTCTAGAGGCGTTGAAGCTTATGGTAAAGAGGGAGATATGTTTATCGGAATCTCTACAAGTGGAAATTCAGCAAACGTAATTAAAGCTGTTGAAGTTGCTAAAAATAACGGTTTAAAAACTCTTGTTCTTCTTGGAAAAGATGGTGGAAAACTTAAAGGAATTTGTGATTATGAATTCATTATTCCTGGAGATACATCTGATAGAATACAAGAGATTCATATGATGATACTGCATATTATTATTGAAGGTGTCGAAAAAATAATGTTTCCAGAAAATTATTAAATACCCTTTTTAGGGTATTTTTTTTGAGGTGATTATATGTTAATTAAAATATTTCTATTTTTACTACTATCTTTTTCTACTTTTTCAATAGATGTAGAAAAAAATAATACTGCATACATTGGTGCTTTCAATACTTTACGATTAGGTAAAGGTACTAAAGATTATGCTCATTTAGCTAAATCTATTGAAGCTTTCGATATTGTAGGGTTAGTTGAAGTTATAGATAAAAAAGGTTTATACAAACTACTTTCTGAAGTTGAAAAAATTAGTGATTCTAAATGGGGTTATGAAATTTCATCTTATCCTGTTGGAACAGATCAATATAAAGAGTATTATGCTTTTTTATATAAAAAATCAAAAGTAAAATTCATTAAAAGTAATGGTTATTTTCCAGATGACAAAGATGATTTTATAAGAGAACCTTATGGAGCTACATTTAAAATCAATAACTTTGATTTTACATATGTTTTAATTCACTCTATATACGGAAAAAAAGTTTCTCAAAGACAGTTTGAAGCTAATAAGATTGTAGATGTTTACAATTATTTTCAAAATTTAGATTCTTCAGAAAATGATATTTTAATTGGTGGAGATTTTAATCTTCCTGCTAATGACTCTGCTTTTAATAGATTACTAAATCATTCTGATAATATCATTTTTACACTTGACCCATCTATTAAAACTACTATTGGAACTAAAGGATTTGCTAATTCTTATGATAATATTTTTATTTCTAAAAAATATACAACAGAATTTAAAGGGAAAAGTGGAGCTCTAGATATTACCAGAGGTGATTATATTAAAACTAGAAAAGATGTTTCTGATCATATTCCTATTTTTATTATAGTGGATACTGAGTTTGATGATGACTAAGGCTTTTATCTTCTTAAATGGAGAATTTTCTGAATCACAACTTTTTTTTGATAATTTAAATATTGACCCTAATCATTTATATTGTGCTGATGGTGGATGTAAAAAAGCAATACAGTTAAACTATACTCCTAAAGAGGTTTGGGGAGATTTTGATTCTTTGGATTCTGAATATATTGAACTTTTAAAAGATAAAAATGTAACTTTAAAAGTTTTTAATCAAAATAAAGATTTTACAGATGGAGAGTTATTAATTCAATATGTTTCATCTTTAAACTATGATAAAATTCTTGTTATTGGTGGATTTGGTGGCAGAATTGACCATACTCTTACCAATATAAACCTGATTTTTAAGTATAAAAATATAACTTTTATAAATGATACTGAAGAACTTTTTTTAGTTCCTAAGAATTTTTCTTTTGAAAATTATATTAATAAAACAGTTTCTTTTATTCCTTTTTCAGATAAAATTGAAAATCTTACTCTTAAAGGATTTCTATATCCTTTAAGTAATCATACTCTTTATCGTGGTGACTCTACTTGCCTTAGTAACATTATTATTGATAAAAAAGCTTCTATCTCTTATACAGATGGGAAACTACTTGGAACCTTAAGTTTGTATTGACTTTCATTTTAAAATAATGTAGTCTAATTAATAGTAAAAAATTTATGGAGGCGTTTAACAATGAATAATTTATCAACAAAAAGTAAACTTTTACTTGGAGTCCAACACGTACTTGCTATGTTTGGTGCTACTGTTTTGGTTCCATTTTTAACTGGATTAAATCCATCAATTGCATTATTATCTGCTGGAGTTGGAACTCTTCTTTTCCATTTATGCACTAAAGGAATTGTACCTGTATTCTTAGGCTCATCTTTTGCTTTTATTGGTGCTCTAACTCTTGTTCTTAAACAAGAAGGAATAGCTGCAATTAAAGGTGGCGTTATTTCAGCTGGTTTTGTTTATATTTTTATGTCTTATATGATTAGAGTATTTGGTGTTCAGAAAATAAAATCTTTCTTCCCACCAGTAGTTGTTGGACCTATTATTATGGTAATTGGTCTTAGAATGAGTCCTGTTGCACTTTCTATGGCTGGATATTCTAATGGACACTTTGATTTGAAAAGTCTTCTTGTAGCTGCAATAGTTATTATTTCAATGATAACTATATCTATTTTAGAAAAATCTTTCTTCAGATTGGTTCCTATATTAATATCTGTTATTCTTGGATACTGTGTTTCTATATTTTTAGGTTTAGTAGATTTTACACCTATTGCTAATGCTAATTGGATTGGTTTTTCTCCTGAAGCTTTAAAAGACCTTTTAACTATTCCTAAATTTTCAATGACTGGAATTTTAGCAATTGCACCTATCGCTCTAGTTGTTTTTATAGAACATATTGGAGATATCACAACTAATGGAGCTGTTGTTGGAAAAGATTTCTTTAAGAATCCAGGGATTTCTAGAACTCTTTTAGGAGATGGTGTTGCAACTGTTGCTGCTGGATTAATTGGTGGTCCTGCTAATACTACATACGGAGAAAATACAGGAGTTTTAGCTGTTACTAAAGTTTATGACCCTGCTATTTTAAGAATTGCTGCTTGCTATGCTATCGTACTTAGCTTTATCGGAAAATTTGGAGTTATTTTACAAACTATCCCTACACCTGTTATGGGTGGGGTTTCAATAATACTATTTGGAATGATTGCTTCAGTTGGAGTTAGAACTGTTGTTGATGCTGAAATTGATTTTTCACATTCTAGAAACTTATTAATATCTTCTCTTATATTTGTTTTAGGAATTGCTATTGATAATATTATAATTTGGAAAACTGTTTCTCTTTCTGGTCTTGCAATAGCTGCACTTATAGGAGTTACACTTAATAAAATTTTACCAAAAGATAAACTGGATAATTAATTCATAATTAATAAAAATAGAAAGAATTGAGAACCTTTTCTTTCTATTTTTTATTTTTTGTTGTAATATATAAAATATACTACAGTTAGATGGGAGGATTGATGAAAAAAATTATAATTTTTATTTTAATTGCTAACACTGCTTTCGTTGGAAAATATTTTTATGAAAACAAATCAACAAAATCTACACCAAAAATACAAAACAGTAAAATTACAAATACTGAGGAGGAATTTTCTATGATAACGAATAATAATGATATTAATCAACAATACAAATGGGACTTAACTCATATATATCCTAACTGGAACGAATGGGATAAAGACTTACTAAAATTAAAAGAACTTATGGCAGAAGTCCCAAAGTACGAAGGACTAATTTCACAAAACTCAAATAACTTTATTAAATTTATAGCTTTAGAAGAAAGTGTTGCTAGATTATTAGATAAAGTTTATCTATACCCTTATTTACAAAGAGATTTAGATTCTACTAATGAAAAAGCTTCTGTTAAACTCCAAGAAATTGAAAGTATATATGCTAATTACTCAATAGCTTCTTCATGGATTACTCCAGAAATTTTAACTATTCCTGAAGAAACTATGAAAAAATGGATTGATGAAAATTCTGAACTTCAACCTAATCGTTTTCCTTTAATGGAAGTTTACAGACTTCAAGAACACGTTTTAACTGCTGATAAAGAAAAATTACTTTCATATTTTGGTCAGTATTTAGGTGTTCCTTCTGATATATATAGTGAATTATCTACATCAGATATTAAGTGGAATGAGATTGAATTAAAAGATAGAAGTAAAGCTACTGTTACAAATGGAGTTTATTCTAAAATAGTTTCTACAAATAGAAATCAAGAGGATAGAAAGAAAGCTTTTGAAGCTCTTTATAACTCTTTTAATATTAATAAAAATACATATGCTTCTATATATAAAAGTATCTTACAAAGAGATTTTGCGGATGCTCAATCTAGAAATTACACTTCTAGCTTACAAAAGTCTTTAAATCCTAAAAATATACCTTTAGATGTATATAAAACTTTAATTGAATCTACTAGAGAAAATACTGCGCCTTTAAAAAGGTATATCTCTTTAAGAAAAAAAGCTTTAGAAATAACTGATTATCATTATTATGATAATTCGATTAATCTTATTGATTATAAAAAAGAATTCTCTTATGAAGAAGCTAAAAAAACTGTTTTAGATTCTGTTAAACCTTTAGGAGATGATTATTCCAAAGGATTAAGCACTGCTCTTAGTGATGGATGGTTAGATGTATATGAAACACCTAATAAAAGAAGTGGAGCGTACTCTTTAAATATATATGATGTTCATCCGTATATGCTATTAAATTATAATGGAACTATGGATGCTGTATTTACTTTAGCACACGAACTTGGGCACACTATGCACTCGATGCTTTCTACTAAAAATCAACCTTATCCTATAAGTAGCTATACTATATTTGTTGCTGAAGTAGCTTCTACTTTTAACGAAAGATTACTTTTAGATAATATGTTAAAAAATACTACTGATTCTAAAGAAAAAATTGCTCTTATCGAACAAGCTATTGGTGGAATTGTTGGAACTTTTTATATTCAAACTTTGTTTGCTGATTATGAATATGAAGCTCATAAAATTGTAGAAAATGGTGGAGCTATAACTCCTGAAGTTTTAAATAAAATAATGGAAAATTTATTTAAAGATTATTTTGGTTCTGATTTAGCTATGGATGATTTACAAAAAATAATTTGGGCAAGAATTCCACATTTCTTTAACTCTCCTTATTATGTTTACCAGTATGCAACAAGCTTTGCATCTTCTGCTAATTTATATGATAGAGTTACCAACAATAAGTATTCTGAAGATGAAAAAAATATTGCTAAAAACGAATATTTAACTTTACTAAAATCTGGTGGAAACGATCATCCAATGAATCAATTAAAAAAAGC
>JBOFYP010000166.1:0-4286 GCA_051654725.1 Cetobacterium sp. | reverse complement strand
AATAACTTTCTATATTGAACCTTTTTCCAAAAGATACCGACCTAGAAAGGATTTCGAATGAAAAAGGTTTTCTTGTTATATTATCAATAATGGGTTGTCCAACAACGATAAAATCCACATCATTAATAGAATATCTAAACAATTCCATTTTAAATCACACCATAATCGTTCATTTAAATAATAAAAACTCAGATATCTAACGCAACCATTATCATCAAACGGTCTGAATAATCACCAGTTATAATATCATTCGAACTAATGCTGAAGTTAAAGTTAAATTGACCATTTAGTATATTTTCACTTGAATTAGATATTAACTTTGTTTCATTTTGGGTAGTGAAAAAAATTGGGCGCCCGATTTTCAAATCTACCAATTCAATATTATACGGTATAAACTTTTCATCCGTAGCGTGCTTTAGATTAAACCGCCCTTGCCTGCTATTTGCTGAGCTAAATGTAAAACGCAACTTATCAGATGCATTAAAAACACCGTCAACATTAAAAAGTAACTGGGATATTCCTACATATTGATTGCCATATTTACCAACAGTAAAGTTAGTCACTGTACCATTTGGGAAATTAAAACTATTTAGTTGCTTCTTCTTAGTGATAACAAAATTAAATGTATAAGATTCGGTCATGCGACCGCTAACTCGAGAAACAATACTATCACCGGCATACGTTACACTACCGATATAATCACCTGCCTTGTAGTTTGGCTGGCTTAATATGCTCTTTATTTTATCCAACGTATCAAAGCCAAAAAACATAGCCGTATTACTAAACCGCTGACTACTATTCACAGGATTATAGTCATATGTTCGTCCATTACACCCACTACCATTGTTAGCTTGTATTCTTAAACGTTGTGAATTAAATTGAACATTAGCACAATTATTATTAAAGGCTCTATCCGCAAAAAAATTACCTAGCGGAAAGAATACTAGTGATTCATCCAAATAAGCACGAACAGGTATACTTAATCCATTTTCAATTTTATGATGTAAATTAAAACTAAAATCAGTATAAGATCTTTCCAATGCAAATTGCTGATTACCTCCACCAGCTTCACTAGGCGTCAAACCTGTCACCCCATCTTTTTGCATTCTAATCTCGATCGGCCAAAATCCTGTTGTACTCACTTGAATCGTTGAGCTTCCTGTCGCACGAATGTTTTCGAATTGATTGGTGACACTGTTATAATCCATTGTTATATTATAAGTTACAGGTCTAGCATCAGCTAAAGCATCCATTTGGAAAAGAATAAAAAAAACAATCAAAACCTTATTAAACATATCAGTCACAGTCACCTCCCAACCACTCAAATATCTATAGATGAAACCAAAACTATATAACCAACACAATACATAGTTTCATTTTGTAATTGTGAAATGCTTGGAAATGACACTTTAAAAATTAAATCAGAAAGATATTTATTACTTCCATTATATTCCACAACACTCCAATAACGCTGCCCATTCAAAGTGATTTTATTATTCACTTCCCGTATATCCCCGGGTTCAACACTTAACTCTGGAAGCACAACAACATTTTTGTTTGTTAGTGATGTTGAACAAGACATCTCCTTAAAATTCACATTAAAACTAAACTGTTCCACTGATTTTTCCGCAGTAGAAACCACCCTAAAAAATATAGGCTGAAATGTATTACTTCTTTCATTGTATATAATTGGTTGAAAAGACGGCCCAATTATTTCTGTGGATAATCGTTCTGACATAGTGAAATTGTCTTCAACCCTAGCGTTTAATGTTATAGTTTGCTCCAATGATGTTACTGCCAACAATGAAGGAGAAAATGCGATTAATAATAAAAAAATAATCATGATTTAATCTCACAAAGTGCAACAGCATTTTTGTCTTGTACTAATATTCCCGACCAACAAAGCTCATCACCAACATAAACTTTATTATCCACATTAGATTTAACTATAACTTTAAATACCCCTTTTTGTATTTCCTCAACGGACAAACACCCATTGCCATCACAGCGAAGACTATCAATATTCAACTTTGGCGTTATCACTAATACTTCGCTTGACTTTACAACGTCAACATCAATGACCTTTACTCGGCCAGGTGATAGGTCAATTACATTGTTATTTTTAAATGATGCATTAACGAAAAAATAACCACCATCATTAAATTGATATTTAATTCGTTGCTGTTTATAACCATCAAGATAAATCATTGTCTCATCATCTACACTATATTGGTTATATTTTTGCTCACCTTTATCAAACAGCTGAATATCACCTATTGAATCACTTACCTTCTCTTTATTTTTTATTAAGATTGATGATTTAACATTATTCTTACTGGTAAAGTAAATACCTTCATGATTAATCAATTGCGTTGTACCAAAGGTGAATCCATAATTAGAGTTATAATTATTTTTACCCACTCTAACAGAGCCTCTATAATAGTCATTATATTGAGATAACGCTCCAGAAATAGAACTATAACTATCAGACTTACCACTTCGTTCTTTATTGTGATTATAACCAACCATCAAACTTGCTGATGTAGTATCAGAAAAACGTTTATTGTAATTCAAGTAGTTATTAATTTGTCTTTCTTGAGATAAGGACAATGATGATGAATAACTTAGATCATCCCACAATGGGATAATGACATTAACCCCTATTTTGTTATCTCTATCTTGAATAGTGTAATCCATACTAACACTTACATTTTTACTTGACCTATAAGTTCCACCTAATGAATAGCTATAATTTGAAAGTATACTTTGTCTATCCTTAGAGTAAAAACCATTGCCATAAATAGAATAGTCATCTGTTATAGGAATATTTACAGACAAGCTAGCCTGCAATCTAGAATATGGGTAGGTGTAATAATCATAATTACGGTCAGCAATAAACTCTTTAATACTTCCCAATTCACTTACTGAGTTAACATTATAACTATCATCAGTAAGTTGAAAGGAGAAATAGCTATAACCTATATTCAACTTTGCCTGTGAAAAATCATCTCCCTTAGTATATTTAATGTTTGAATACAGTCGTTCCCCTTGATAATCAAAACCAAAAGTATAAAACACTTCACTGTCAACAAAATATCCATTTGCAACTGCATTCAAACCACCAACTAACGGATAACTAGCTCCTATTTCAAATAACCCTTTGTCTTTGTAGTCGTCAGGAGCGCCATTCCTTAACCTCAACATCCCTGCACGAAAATAGGGCATAAACTCATTATTCTTTGTTCTATTAAAATTGGAAACGAGCCCCCTTCCATTAAAAACGACATTACCGTTGTTTTTTACAGTTATGTCCACATCATAATTACCTAAGGGAAGGGATATGTATGGGATACTTTGATACCCTGCTCCAATATAACCTTGATAAACGATTTCATTATTTCTATAAATCTCTACCGTTCCCGAAGAGGGACTAAAAAAAGATAGAGACCGACTGCCTACATCATTAACTAGTAAGTTATTAGTCTTACCAAAAGTCACCCCTACAAAGTCATCATCAAGAAATACACTATTCCCCTTCGCTGGGTAAAAGCCATTGTCTTGCCCAGTAAATCCCAACGATAAAGTATATTTATCAAAATCAGAGACATACTCAAACGAATTAAGTGAACTAGAATTAGAACTAAGTATTCCGTTGAGGTTTACATATCCAAAACCAAGCCCAAGGTAATTATCAGCAGTAAGAAAAAAATTATCTTGCGCACTCGTATTACCGTCATAGTTTGCATAGATGTTAGACACTAACTGATTCGCGCTGGCGTTGGGGTCAATAAAAGTCGGCTCTGATTTATCAATAGATAAATAGTTACTAGGTAAAAAAACACGTAAATTATCCCCATAATAATCATTAACAAATTTTAATGTATTATTCATCACAATACATGTACTTCGCTCTCCTTCACAATCCTTATCGTGAACTGCTCCTGCGGAAATCACATTAATAATTTCTTGGGTATATTTTTTATTAACACCTATCTTTAAAAGATAATTATAGACCGACTCCCTTTCTTCAACGATTACCGAGTAATATGATACTTTCGCATTAACCACAACTGGTGGATATTCGCTCTCTGTTCCAACTACTGTGAATTTTATTTTCTTTTCACTATACGATAACATTCCATTTAGCTTTCTTGATGCTATGTTATTTAGCGCCTTCATGTTATTGAAGGCAATGTTATAACTATTCACCTGTGAATCGCCAATCATATCCGATGAATAGGCCACACCACAGATCGTGAATGAAAACATAAAAATAAATAAATTTC
>JBOFYP010000165.1:0-2358 GCA_051654725.1 Cetobacterium sp. | reverse complement strand
TCCGAGAATACATAGTCTTTGCCGTAGACTAAGAACTCACGTGTAAACAAGTTGATGATCTTCAGGTCTTTAGTAAAGAAAGGTGCCCCGTGAGGCACCCAAGCTTGCATACCGGGAATGTTTGATGAGATACAGAAACGTTCTGTAATAACGTTATCTGGATTCGTCCCAGTAGGATCATATTTATACATTGTCATCACACCTCATAGTCCACTGTTACGGTAGAGTCAGTCTTAACTAGTATAGACTCACGACTATGTAACGCGTCCAATTGTTGAGATAAATTTGTTGTGTCTTCCACACGAAACGCGACCTCAGGTGCACTATTTAAATCACCTAGCACTGAACCACCTTTGCGATCGGTAGTTGCTTGTGCCATGGTGAAAGCGCTCGGTTGGTGTGTATGATTAGACACAGACAGTCGAACTACTGAATCACGGTGCTTTTGTTGCAGTGGATAGGTATTATCACGCTGATTAGGGACACGATCACCACCAATCATAGCTGTGGTCACAATACGGTCTCTTGTTAAGTCCATATTGTTTACCTTGCGTGTAGGTGGGATAAGTGAAGCAATACGCTCCTTGACCTTAGTAGCGCCTAGCTGGGAGATGGTTACGTTACTACCGGCATCTGTACGAGACATTACTAACGTGTACTTTGTCTCTGTACCTGAGTTTAACTCAGCGGCGGTTGTGCCATATGACATCATATAGCAACTCTCACCGGATGACGATGGTGCCACAGCACCAAAACCCAACTCCTTCGTACCTATATAGTTACCAGGGTCAGATAAACCATATATTAGCGTCTTAGGATTACTGAAGCTCTTAGTGGTTGGGTTATACGTACAACGCATCAGAGCATACTGTGTGTTGCCGGTGACTGCTACGATATGTGAGATCGCAGATAATGCCCAGTTACCATCACGCAGCTTATATGCGCCAGGTGTTCCAGCATGATGTACGTTAAGTCCCAGTAGGTCGTGTACATACATACCTGACTGGATACTAGTAATAAAACGAATATTACTCCACGACGAGATCTTACCTTGTGTTGCATTTGGTACTATTGTGAAATAATACGAGTAGGCTAGAAGTATTGAAGGTGTCTGTGGATACGGTGCTCTTACTGTCAATGTTGCCAGTACTGGGACATCCCGTTCGTTGAACACGTCGATCTGAAGCTTTCTGGTAGAAATGCCGGATGGTGGATTGGGGATGTTTCTAGTTAACTCCTCAATGAGTCGATAGTAATCAGTAAGGTCTATTGATACAGGGGTACCGAATACACCGTTCTCATATGTCGTTGGACCAGATAGGTGCTGTTCGTTGAGTCTGCCGCCAGCTACTTTGTTCTTTTCACCGTCAAACACCCAGCACATGTTCTTAAACTTTTGATACAATTGGTCGTCAATAACTTCACGAGTGTTAGAAGGTCCGTATCCAGGTAATGTAGGCGAGTAAGAGCCATATGGATCATACTTAATCTTCAGGTATGTGTCTGTGGCATCGCGGCCAATAATAGTATTGTCGCCGATCGGCATTACCCCGACTAGATTCATCCTGAGTGGACTACCGTACAATCCATGTGCAAAAGTAGAACTCTTACTAATCCAACTTCCACGTCCAGAAGTGAGGCTCTCAAAGTCGCTGATACCTGATGTGTTTTCAGCAACTACAACATGTGGTGTACCTAACCGCGTATATGTATTATAGCACAATATATGCTGTCCAATACGTACAACGCGGTTATCCCAGTCCGCATTGAATGCACCGGCCAGCGGACCATCCTTGATATTTGACCCGAACCGATTAACAACAGCAGGATATCGTTGTGGTGAATCTGGAGTAACTGTGTTATTTACCAAGTCGATCACGTACGACATATGGCAGTTAGCGAAGAACTCATCTGATGTATTAGTAGCTACACCGTTTACAGTATTACGGTGCAATACACGCACACGCGTACCGCTAACACAGAAGTCATAACAGTCGCCTTCTAACTTCCAATATGGTGACATTAGTCGCGTTACTGTAATTGACCGCAGATCTTTTTCTGGGTTAGTAACCATCGGTTTTTCTGATGGCTCACCAATCATTTTGTTGAACAGTGAAAAACGCTGACTATTTTGAGCGACGCCACTGAAGTTGGTTCCTGTCAACGTAGACTTAACTAACTGGGTAATGGTTTGTCCAGTGTAGTTAGCTTTATACAGTTCAGCATGTGCACCATTACCTGTTTCCACGTATGTCTTAACCAGATACAATACGCTGTTAATCAGTAGCGGGAAGTAACTCCACTTAAGCGACTGTAGCTCCTGATTACTGATGCGACATGCTTTCCATTTTGCAATAT
>JBOFYP010000164.1:0-4113 GCA_051654725.1 Cetobacterium sp. | reverse complement strand
GTACTGGTGGGAAAGCTATTATTAAAAAGAAACTTCCAACTATTGTTAAAGGTATTGTTGAAACCATACCATCTCTTACTGCTTTTAAATGTCTCTGCTCAGCCAACTTTGTCATTGGCTTCATGAAAACATTTTCTATGATTGCATAAAATTTATCCACTTTTTTCTCCCCTGTAAATATATTGTACTCTTAAAAATTACTTTAGCATCTCTTTTACTTGAGCTAAAATAAATTTTCCACCTAATGGACTGTATCCTTTTGTCTCAATAACTTGAACTGGAGTAGTATTTTCATCTCCAATAGCTTTAAATTCTTCTATTTTATGTCTGATTTGTGGAGCTACTAATGCACCATCCCAACCATTCTTTAACTCTGATTCGAAGTCTCCTGTTCCTACAGCCTTTGAAGTAATCTCAATCCCCTCTTTTTTACCCTCGTTGATTAAAGATTTCACAACCATTGCACTTGACATTCCACCTGAACAAACTAATAATATTTTCATTTTAACCCTCCGCTTACTTTATGAAAAAAATTTCCATTTGTGTTTTTTATAGTTATATTTATATTATTTTTTCTTTTTTTTGTCAAGTGTTTTATTAAAATAGTTTTTAACGTTCTGATTTAGTTCTTTAAAATTGCATTTTAAACATTTTTTTGTTGACATTACATATTTTTCATAGTATAAATTAAGTCACGGGCGAATTGAAAAAAAGTTTCATTTTAAAATTTTAAAAAACGGGGAGAGATTAAATTATGAAAAAACAACTACTATTACTTAGCTTTTTAGCACTAGCTAATGCTTCTTTTGCAAATGAAAATACACTTTTACAAGTTCCTTCTGAAACTGAAGAAGCTTTAAATTTTGGGGAAAAACAGCAAAATTTTGTTAACTCAATAAAAGAAGAGTTAGAAACTACTAAATTAGAATTAAGTAAATATAAAACAGAAGCTGAGAAAAATGCAGCTATCGTTAAAAAAGCTGGAAAAAAATGGAATCATGAAGTTTATTTCGGAGTAGAACAAGAGATTAACAGTGATAACGATTGGAAATTCTTAGATGGCTCTCTTGCTACAAGTCCTTATACTGGAATGTTCTTATACCAAGATGATTCTAAACTACTTTATGACATTCAATTCTTAAAAACATATATAGATCACAACGAAGAATATAATAGAAATAGATTCTCAACAGGCGTTACTTACAGAGATTCATTCAAATTAGAAGATGGTAAAACTGGTAACTGGGGATTAAGAGTTGGTTATAGAAATGATAACTACCATTGGGATTCTATGAAAGCTGGTACTTCTGCTTCAACATATTCTGGTTATATTAGAAAAGGTGAAGAAAGAAACGAGATTTGGATTAGACCAACTGCGTCTTTAAATATTACTCCAAAAGTTAGATTAAATACATCTTTATCTTTCAGAATAATTGATAGAGAGCTTGATTATGCTAGATTTGGAAAAGAATACTCTAAGACTACTAGAGATTGGAGCAATATCCAAGATCACAGCTTAGGTATGAGATATACTTTAGATAACAAAAACTTCTTAAGCTTAGATTATATCTTTGTTAGAGAAAATTTAAAGCGTACTTTACTAAACACAGAGCACTTTGCTATGTTAAGATACTTCCATTTCTTACCAAATAAGGATACAATATCTCCATATGTTAGATTCGCTATCGTAGATGGAAAGCAGAAATATTATGATGGACTTGGAAACGTTACTAAAACTCAAGAGATAAATAGACCTCGTCTTGGTATTCAATACAAGCACAACATTAAACCTAGTACAAGTATTATGTTTGACGTTTACTACAGACCTCAAAATATCGATCCTAGCAACGGTCCTAAAGCACATGAGAACTTCTTCCTTTGGGTAGCTGAACTTAATCATAAATTCTAATGAGGAGAGATTAAATGAAATTGAAAAAATACTTACTACCGCTATGTTTACTAACTTTAGCAGCACCTTTAAAAGCTGAACTCGTTAGACCTACTATCCCAGCTAAATATGTAGAGGGAAAAAATATGATGAGAACAACTTGGGTCGCTACTGTAGATAATCTGCACTATCCTAAAGTTGTAAATGGAAAAATTCGTAACTCTGTAGAGGAGCTTAAAGCAGATTGGATTGAAATTTTAAAAAATCATGAAGATATGAATTTCAATACTGTTATTTTCCAAGTGAGTCCAACTCTTGATGCAATATATAACTCAAAAAATAGACCTTGGTCTCATGTTATGACTGGAACTCAAGGCTTAAAGCCAGAATGGGCAGATAGCTTTGACTTAGTCGCTTGGATGGTTGAAGAAACTCATAAAAGAGGAATGGAGTTCCATGCTTGGTTTAATCCATACAGAATAACTCATAAATATATCGCTGATACAACTTATGAAAAAGAGATGGCTAAATTATCTCCTGATAACTTCGGAAAAATGAATCCTGACCTTGTTTATATGTTTGATCAAAAGCTTTATCTTGATCCAGGAAGTCCTAAAACTACGAATCATATAACAGCTACTATAAAAGAGTTCGTAGAGAAATATGATGTTGATGCAGTGCACTTTGATGACTACTTCTATCCATATAAAGTTACGAGAAATGGTGAAGCTTTATTCTTTGGTAATAAAAATGAAGATGCAGAAACGTTTAAACAGTTTAATAGAGGTTTCACTGACATCAAAAAATGGAGACAAGCTAACAATGATTTAATGGTTTCTGAGGTTAAAAAAGTTCTTGATACTCATAATTCGAGTAATAAAAAATCTGTTCAATGGGGTATTAGTCCATTTGGAATTTGGGAGCATAAAGCTGAAAATCCCGATGGAACAAATACGCCTATCGGTTCTACAGCATCTAATAGAGATATCTATGCTGACACTAGAAAATGGGTTTTAGAAGAAACTATCGATTACATTATCCCACAAGTTTACTGGGAATTTATGCAACCTGCTGCTCCATATGGAGAAATTACTCCTTGGTGGGATAAAGTTGCTGAAAAATCTAGAACACACCTATATATTGGACATGCTAACTATAAGCATATGAATGCAGGTTGGGCTAAAAGTTGGGCTAATCCAGAAGAGATCCCTGATCAACTTAAATTTAATACACAATATAAAAATATAAAAGGTAGTGCATTCTTCGGATATACGAGCTTACTTAAAGCTGAAAATCCTACAGATGCTCCTGGTATTAAAGCTCAAAATGAACATATTGATATCTTAAAAAATCAGTATTTCAATAAAAAAGTTTTAGTTCCAGCTAAGCCTTGGTTAGATAAAATTAAAACAGCTCAGATTCAAAAAGTAGCCATAAGTTCATCTGGTGATGCTATAACTTTAAAGTTTAAAGATGCTATTCAAAATGATTCTAGATTCTATGTATTGTACTCTGGAAATGAAGTTTTAAAAGTAGTTGGAAGAGATAGAACCTCTGAAAATCAAAATCTAATTATCTCTAAAAAAGAGATTAAGAATAAAAAAATAACTGGTATCTCTATTAAAGATAGAGCTGGTGTTGAAACTACTATTACAAAAATTAAATAATTCGGGAGAAAAATATGCTTAAAAAATTACTAATTAGTGCATTTGTACTAGTATCTATTTCAGCATCTGCTTTAACTGTTCCTTCAAAAGAAGAGTTAAATCATGTTGGAAATCTAATTTACAAAAATGAAACTGGTCTTAAAAGAGAGTTTCTTGTTCATTGGAATAAAGGTGAGGAGTTTCCATCTTTAGGAATAGGTCACTTCATCTGGTATCCTGAAAATTTCAAAAATGGAAGATTTGATGAAAGTTTCCCTGGATTAATCGAGTTTTACAAAGAAAAAAATATCGCTGTTCCAGCAATTCTTTCTACTAGATATTCGCCTTGGACTAGCTTAGATGAGTTTAATCTAGCTAAAAAGAATGGTGAAATGAACACAGCTATTGATTTCTTAGAAAATACAAAGGATGTTCAAATCGAATATATCTATAAAAGATTGGATAGCTCATTAGAAAAATTAATGGCAGTATCAAAAAATCCTGAACATGTTAAAAAGCAATTTGACAGAGTTGCTAACTCTAAAAATGGACTTTATCCACTTATAGATTATGTTAACT
>JBOFYP010000163.1:0-1345 GCA_051654725.1 Cetobacterium sp. | reverse complement strand
AGTATATGGACGCGATTAACCTCGCTAAACATACCGCTGAAATCGACCCACACCACACCAGAGCAGCAGATACTGATGCGCTGCCAGCAGGTACTCCTGCTATCGATGCGATGCGGTTATTCGATGGTAAGTTAGCTGATTTAGTGGCGTATGTTAAGACCGAACAAAAAGCCGGCGTTAACTTCGATGACTATATCGATTCAACATCAACCAACAATGTAGTGAAAGCTATTATTCTTTCACAGCAGGCTGAGATCACTACACCTGGTGGTGAAACAGGCATGCGTATTGTAGGTGACAATGTCTTCTATGAATCACTCGGTTCAGTTGACTTCACGTCTAACGTTGACAACGATGGCGTGCTCTCTTTACGAGCTGGTCGTAATATCCTGGAGATTCGTTCAAGTCCGTATGGCTATCAGATTGACACGCTGTTCTTTAACGGCATTGCAGTCATTACTGCTGAAAACATCCGTGAGCATATGGACCGTCTGGTATTTGACGAACAAACCATTGTTACTCGGAATAACGATATTGCTATTATGTCTGGGGACGGTAGTAAGCAGTCACCGCTTGCAGTAGATATCGTTCTGCAGGATGCCACAGAGTTACAAGCCGGTGTAGCTAAGTTTACCCGTGACTGGGGACAGGACAAATACTTAGTAATGGAATCTGACCTAATCAAAGGTTTGATTACTGACCTGAGTGGTTATGTACCACGTGAACGTAAGATCAATGGTCGTAGTATCACTGATAACATCGTTATCCCTAAGGATGACCCTAACATCAACTTAGGTAACGTGGACAATACATCAGATGCTGAGAAGCCTGTATCTACAGCACAAGCTGCTTTGCTGGCTAACTACTCTGATCTCCTACACAGTCACCCATACACACCACCTACTGCTTCAGCATCCACTGTTGGTGTTGCTAAGCTCAATACACAGTGGACTGGTAGTGAAGCTGGCTTCGTATCGCCATCAGCGTTTGCGTTCATTGACGATGCACTAGCACTGTCACGTGGGCGTGTAGCTGTCTATGCTGGCGAGCGTCTTGATCCAGATGCTATCTATGCAGTGATTCGTGACGTCCCGACTATTAAACGTGGTCGTGCAATCACGCTTGCCAATGGCGAGACATACATGGTTATTAAGTAAGGGTTAGTTATGTACGAGTTAGATTTGTCTGGTAACTTACCAGATAACTTGGTTCAAGCAGAACGTAAGATCATCGCGAACTGTGCAAACAAGTACCGGTGCTTCATCCCTGACTTTGCACCCTTCTATACTACCGGATTAGAACTGACCCAAATCATCGGTGGTAAGCGAGTAGATATGATCGAGGG
>JBOFYP010000162.1:0-11713 GCA_051654725.1 Cetobacterium sp. | reverse complement strand
ATAATCCTAAAAAATTATATACAGCAGAGCTGTTAGGAGTAGAAAATATATTTTCTAAACAAATATTTGAAGAGATATTTAAAACTGAGATAAAAAAATATAATTTTATAGGTTTAAGAGGGAAAGATATAAAGGTTGTGAAAGAATCAGAGTTAAAAGCAGAAGTAGAAGATATAACTTTTAAAATGGGTGAATATACTCTTACTGCTTTAATTAAAGAAAAAAAAATTATTATAAAACAAATTGAAGAGTTTAAATGTAATATAGGAGATATAGTATGTTTAAACTATCTTGAAGAAAATATTATTTTTATATAAGGAGTAAAAAAATGTTAGATACACATTGTAGAAAATATATACAACCATTTATAGCTGGTGGGGCTATAATAGCTATGAAAATGGGGCTCACAGCAAATGGAGTTACAATTTTAGCTATGATTATAGGAGTTGCTAGTGGAGTGTTTGTGGGAGCTCAAAATAGAATTGTAGCAATATTGTTATTATGGATTTCAGGATATTTAGATGCTGTGGATGGAACAATAGCAAGAAAGACAAAAACTTCATCATCTTTTGGAACAGTAATGGATATTACATTTGATAGAATGGTTGAAGGAGCTATAATAATAGGAGTTGCTTACAATTATAAAGAGCTAAGTTTTATTTCGTTGATATTAGCAGTTAGTATAATTATTTCAATGACAATTTTTTTAACGACAGGTCCATTAGCAGAAAACAAATGCCAAAAATCATTTTATTATCAAGCTGGATTAGCAGAAAGAACAGAGGGTTTTTTGATGTTAACTTTAATGATTTTATTTAAAGAAAAAGCTGGAATTATAATAAATATATTTACAGGAATGGTTTTATTTACTGCAATTCAAAGATTTTTAGAAGCTAAAAAAATATTAAAATAAAAATGCTACCCTTTTAACAAAAAAGGGTAGCATTTTTTAAATTGTTACTATTACAGATTTAAAGATTTTATAAGTTACAAAACCAGGACGAGCTGATTTTGGTTTATTTAGATATTTAACGAGTGTATAATCAACAGTTAATTTAGTACCTTTAGGCAATTTAGATTGTTGACCACAGAAAACAGCTATATTATAGATATTTTCATCTGTTAATACTTCTGACTGATTAACAACAGCATGAGTTCCAGGCATATCTTTACAATGGAACCAAGTGTCATCTCTATTTGAATATTTAGTTGTCAAAGCATCATTTTCAAGGTTATTTCTACCATATTTTACTAAAATATTATCAATAGTAATCTCTCCAAAAGTAAAAAGTTTAGCAGGAGATTTTTTTAAAGGTTTTTTATTTTTAGCTTTAGATGATAGCTTTAAATACCCACCACTTAAAAGTTCCTCTTCAATAAGCTTCAAATTCTCTTTAGATTCACTACTAGAGATAAAGGTTTCAATTCCTAAAAAATATTTAAGGTTTCCAGAAATTTCAATTAATCTTTTTCCATTATACTCCATACCTTTTTTAAGTTTATTATACTTTTTATAAATTTTTTCTAAATTCACTTGTGGAGTAACTAGTGGATCTAAAGTTATTGTACACATAGAATCATTATAGAAATCATAAAGTTCAACTTTAGACATTCCTCTTTTTAAAGAGTATAGAGAAGCAGCTAGTATATCCCCAAGTTCTCTATAACGATCAAAATCTTTTTTATCTTCTAAATCTTTTTTTATAGATACTATAATTTTTTCAGCTTTTTTAATCTCTTTTTTAACAACAGCCGATAATTTATCTTTTAAAAGTTTAAAAGTATTTGATAGATTTTTATTAGATAAATAGAAATTTATTAACTCTTCAAAAGAGTTGTAAGTGATTACTTTTGAGTATTCTTTAGGTGAAATATTTAAAACAGTCCCTAGTAGAATTTCATCGTGCTCATTGAAAAATATTTTAGGAGCAATATCATCAGTTAAAATCTCTTTTAAATGATTGAAAGATGTAACACTCTTTGAAAGCGTTTTACCTAATCCTTCTACATTTTTAAGAAGAATAGAGTTTTCTCTAAAAGAATTAAACTGCTCTTCGCTTATATCTATAGGAAGTAATTTTTTTTCTAGAGAAGGAGTAGAGTATTCTATTCCAGGAAAAAGGACTCTACTAGGATTCTCCTCTAAAGAGAATCTTTTAATAGAATCTAAAACTTTATTCTCTTTATCTACTAGAATAAGGTTTGAATGTTTTCCCATCATTTCAAAATATAAGTTGTAAATTTTAATTTCACCAAGTTCATTCAATTTAGAAAAAGTAAATATTAAAATTCTATCTAAACCTATTTGTTTTATAGATAATAGATTAGAACCAACAAGATGTTTTTTTAAATTTAAAGAAAATGAACTGTTTTCTTCAAGTAGATTATCTTCTCTAGTATCTGAAAGATAACATATTGAAAGCGATGGAAAACAAGAGAGGATGAATTTCTGTTTTCCAAAGTGCAGAGTAATAGCTAAAGAGCTATTTTGAACAACTTTGTTGATACTTTTTCCTTTTAAAGATTTTTCAAGTTCATCTTTAATTTTTTTTAAAGATATTCCATCAAGATATAACATTAATTTTCAACCTTAATAGCAATAAGATTTTTTGCATCTAGTAAGTTAACCTTTAAAACTGAGCCATCCTCTTTCTCTAAAGCTACCTTATCTTTATCTGCTGATTCTACAATTTTAACAGTAGAGTAATGCTCGATTCCATTGTTAGCAAAATAGTCTTGAACTATAGGAGTTCCTTTAACTTCTGTTATAGAGATAACAGTTCCTAAAGAAAACTCCGTAACAGAATGAGGTTTAAAAAATTCTGTTTTATCTTTTAAATTTTTCAAAATTATTTCGAAAGTTTTAGTAAAATGATCTAAATCTTCTTCAAGAATATTTTCAGTAATAGTTGAAATTATATTTTTATGATAGTTATTGTGATAAGTTAAAGCTTCAATTCCTTTTTTAGAAAGAGAAACATAAACTTTTCTTCTGTCAGCATCAGAACGAACTCTATCAATAAATCCTTTTTCTCTTAATTTACTGATAGCAACTGTTGCAGTTCCCATAGTTATTCCTAATCTATCAGATAATTCGTTCATACTAAGAGACTCTTTTCCAATAGCTTCAATTATATGTAACTCTGTATGAGTAATACATTTAATTCCTCTTTTTAATGCAAGATCTTCTGTTTCGTAAAAAAGTTTGTAAAAATGCTCTAAAACATCATTTACTTTATTTATATTATTCATATATTTTATCTCTCCTTTAAAGAATTTATTCTCTGCTTGTAATCTCCAGAGAAAACGTATGATCCAGCAACAAAAATATTTGCTCCAGCCTCAATACATCTACCAATAGTTTTATCAGTGATTCCGCCATCAACTTGAATATCAATATTTTTATTTAAAGTACGAACTTCCCTAATTTTATTAACAGAGCTTTCTATGAAAGATTGCCCTCCAAATCCAGGATTTACAGACATAACTAAAACCATATCTAAATCATCAATAACATATTTGATAACTTCAACAGGAGTAGCAGGATTTAAAGACACCCCAGCTTTAACGCCGAAAGATTTAATTAATTGAATAGTTCTATGTAAATGTTTAGTAGCTTCAGCATGAACAACGATTATATCAGCACCAGCTTTAACAAAATCTTCAATATATCTTTCTGGTGATTCAATCATAAGATGAACATCAAAAACTAGTTTTGTTTTATTTCTAATTGATTTTACTACGGGTGCTCCAAAAGTGATATTGGGAACAAACATTCCGTCCATAACATCAATATGAATATAATCAGCTCCAGCTTTATCAATAGCGATAACTTCATTTCCAAGCTGACTGAAATCTGCTGATAGTATAGATGGTGCTATTTTAATTTCTTTTTGTGTCATTAAATTCACATCCTTTTATGTATTAGTATTGTTTATTATTTATATTTATTCCAAAGCTCATTTTTAGATTTATCATAACAACGTTTGAAGAAATCATATCTTTCTTGAGGAATAATTCCAGCTTCTACAGCTTCTTTAACACCACATTGTGGTTCGTTAACGTGAATACAGTTATTAAATTTGCATCCTTTTGAAAGCTCAAATTCTGGGAAAAGGTCAATTAATTCTCCCGCATTTTCAGTTGGTGGTAAATCTACAGAAGAGAATCCAGGAGTATCAATAACAAATCCACCTGTAGGAAGAGTTAATAATCTACTGTCTCTAGTTGTATGTTTTCCTGCTCTCAATCTTTTACTTGTTTCACCAGTTTTAAGTTCTCTAGAATCCTGTAATAAATTTAAAATACTAGACTTTCCAACTCCTGATGGACCACCGAAAGCTGTAACTTTATCTTTTAAGAACTCTGTAAGTTCTGGCATTCCAGTATTATCATATGTAGATATATAGAATACTGGTATATCTATTTTAGATAAAAAGGCTAATTTTGTTTTAATCTCGTCAAGTTCAGAAGTTTCTAATAAATCGACTTTATTTATAATTAAAACAGGTTTAATTTTATTGTATAAACTATTTAAAACTAAAATATTAATTTTTTCATAATCGATAACAGGATCTTTTGCAGCAAATTGTATTACTCCAAAATCAATATTCGCAACTAAAGGTCTTCTTAAAAGATTTTTTCTAGTCTTAACTTCAGTTATAAAACCATCAGCATCAAATACTACATAATCTCCAACAGTACAGTTTTCTCTTTTATCAGAACGCTTTAACAAACCTCTTAGTTTGCAAAGATATTCTTTTCCACCACTTTCAATATTGTAAAATCCTTGAATTTTATTAATAACAATTCCTTCGATAATAATTCACACTCCTTAAATTAATAACTTACAACCATATTGATAATAGTTCCTAAAGGAACATTTTCTCCAATATTTGTAGTTTCTATAACAATTCCTCTTTCAAAATCTGGAACAACCTTCTCTTTTATTTCACCGATTATAAGCCCCTTTGAGATTAACTCATTAGAAGCTTCTTCAAAAGTAAAACCAATAACATCAGGAACTTCAACTGAAGCCATAGAGTTAGAATTACTTAAAAGAAGAGAGATACCTTTGTTTTTTTGTGTGTTTTGTTTTGCAGATGGAGTACTAGCTAAAACTGTGTTGTATGGTAAATTAGATGAAGTATAAGAAACTTTTCTAATTTTTATTCCATCTTCTTGCAATTTAGCAGAAACTTCAATTAAGTTTTTGTCAGTAAAATCAGGAATAATATAATCATCTTTTCCCTTACTTACCCAAACACTTAAAGTTCTTTCTTCTTTTACAATTTTATTAGCTGAAGGATTTTGTTTGAAAATAACACCTGCTGGAAGTTCAGAAAAATCGCTTCCTGCAACAACAACATTAATTTTATCAATAGAATCAATATTTTTAACTTGTTCTAAATTCAATCCAACTAAATTTGGTAAAGAGTAAAAACTTTTATTGAAAGACAGTTTTAAAAAAATATTAAAACTAAAAAAACAAATGAAAACAAAAAGTATAAACGATAGCAAAATTGCTAAATATTTTTTCATTTTTCCTCCTAAATTAGTACTACAAAATTAATTAGTAAAATACTCTAAATACTTATAAAATAATATCATAGTGGCACTAAAATATCAATAATTACTTGATAAATAGTAGGTTAAATGATAGAATATTTTGTAAACTATTATTTAAAATTTAGGAGGAAAAAATGGATTACATAATAGAGAAAATGATTTCTGAGGAAGCTTTACAGACAAGAGTAAGAGAAGTAGCAAAAGAGATTGAGAAGGATTATGCAGGAAAAAATCTTATCTGTGTAGGTTTACTAAAGGGGTCAATCATGTTCATGGCAGATTTACTAAAAAATGTTGAGATGGATTTAGCTATGGATTTCATGAAAGTCTCTAGCTATCATGGAGGAACAGACAGTACTGGTGTTGTAAAAATATTGAAAGATGTTGATGCAGATTTAACAGGAAAAGATGTTCTGATAATAGAAGATATAATCGATACAGGATTAACTTTAGAATCAGTAAAGAAATTCTTATTAACAAAACAGCCAAACAGTTTAAAAGTTTGTTCATTATTAGACAAACCAAGCAGAAGAAAAGTTGAAATGGTTGGAGAATATATTGGATTTGAAATTCCAGATGAGTTTGTTGTAGGTTATGGATTAGATTATGATGAGTTACATAGAAATCTTCCTTATATTGGAAAAGTAGTTAAAAAATAAAAGAAATCAAAGGAGGCGATATGTCCTTTAAACATAAGAAAAAATTTGGTCAAAACTTCTTAACTGACCAAAACGACGTTTTAAATAAGATAATGGAAGTTTCAAACGTTGGAGAAGATGAGCATATAATAGAAATTGGACCTGGAGAGGGAGCTTTAACAGCACTACTTTTAGAGAGAGCAAAACAGGTTACTTGTATTGAGATAGATACAGATTTAGAAAAGATACTAACAAAAAAGTATTCTTCAAATCCAAAATTTAACTTAATTATGCAAGATGTACTAACTGTAAACTTAGCAAATGTTATTGAAAAGGGAAGAGTAGTAGCAAATATTCCATATTATATAACATCACCAATTATAAACAAAATCATTGAGCATAGAGATAGAATTAGTGAGATGTTTATTATGGTACAAAAAGAAGTTGCAGAGAGAGTTTGTTCAAAGTCTGGAAAAGAGAGAAGTGTTTTAACACTTGCTGTAGAGTATTATGGAGAAGCTGAATATCTATTCACAATACCAAAAGCTTTCTTTACACCACCACCAAAAGTTGATTCAGCTTTTATGTCGATAAAGTTTTATGGAGATAGAAGATATGAAGGGAAAATATCAGAAGAGTTATTTTTCAAATATGTAAAAGCAGCTTTTGCTAATAAGAGAAAAAATATAATAAATAATTTATCTATGATAGGGTACTCTAAAGATTTTATAAGAGTAAAGTTAGCTAAATTAGGAATATCAGAAACAGAAAGAGCAGAAAACTTAACAATAGAACAGTTTATAGAGTTAGCTGAGATATTCGAAGAAGAATAAAACTTTAAATAAGTGAGGCATTGATAAAAGAGGGAGAATACCTAATTTTTGAGAGCCTCCTTTTAGCTTAAAAAGGAGTGAAAATGGATAGTTACGAATTTAGAATAAAAACAAAGCGTGAAGATATAGATTTTATTAACAAAGTAATGGAAGCATATGAAGGAATAGGTGTTGTTAGAACTAAAGATGCTACTGCTGGAGATTTAACAATTGTTTCAACTACAGACTTTAAAGAGGATGTTAGAATGATTGTTGAAGATTTAAATAAAAATTGGGTAAAAGCTGAAATAGTTTCAGAAGGACCTTGGTCTGGAGAACTTTAAGAATATAAAAAATTTAGGAGGATATATTGTGGAAAAATTAGAGAACTTAATTAACTATATAATCGGAGAGTTAGTGATAACAAAAGATGCAATCAGAATCAGTTATGATTTAATAGATGATACAGTAATATTTAAAGTTAGTGTAGCACAAGGTGAAATGGGAAGAGTTATAGGTAAGAATGGATTAACTGCTAATTCTATAAGAGGAGTTATGCAAGCTGCGGGAGTAAAAGATAAGTTAAATGTAAATGTAGAGTTTGTTGATTAATAAAAGGTTTAAAGGAGTGTAGAGATGGATTTATTGTCAGTTGGAAGAGTTTCGGGAACACATCATTTAAAAGGAGCTATAAAAGTAACATCAAATTTTGATGATATAGAACCTTTAAACGGAAATAAAGTTATGGTTGAATTACCTAACGGTCAAATAAAAATATTAACTGTTAAAAAAGTAGCTAAAATGTTAGATAAAAAATGGATTTTAGAATTTGAAGAGTTAACTAATAAAACAGATGCAGCTCAAATTCAGAATGGTACAATTAAAGTAAGAAGAGATATTTTAGGAATTGAAGAGAATGAATTTTTAACAGATGATGTAATTGGAATGAAAGTTACTACTGAAGATGGAGAAAATATTGGAGAGATTGTAGATGTTTATGAAACAGCTGCTCATGATATCTATGTTATAGAGGATGAAGAGTTTGAAACGATGATTCCAGATGTTGAAATTTTTGTAAAAAAAATAGATTTCACTAAAAGAGAGATGACAGTTTCTTTAATAGATGGAATGAGAGAAAAAAAGAGAGACTAAGGAGATTATTGTGAAGATAAATATATTAACACTATTTCCAGAGTTTTTTAACTCTTTTAAAGAACATAGTATTGTAAAAAGAGCTGTAGAAAAAGAGCAAGTAAAAATAAATATAGTAAATATAAGAGATTTTGCAGAGGGAAAACATAAGCAATGTGATGATATGCCTTTTGGTGGTGGAGCGGGAATGGTTATGAAAATAGAGCCATTGATGAAAGCTTTAGAAAAAAGTGGTGGAAAAATTATATATACATCACCTCAAGGAGTTAAGTTAAATCAAAAATTAGCTTGTGAATTAGCAGAAGAACCTGAAATAACAATTATAGCAGGTCACTACGAAGGAATAGATGAAAGAGTTATTCAGAGTAAAGTTGATTTAGAAATCTCTTTAGGAGATTTTGTACTAACTGGTGGAGAGTTACCAGCAATGGTAATATCAGACTCAATAATTCGTTTGATTCCAGGTGTTATAAAAAAAGAATCTTATGAAAATGACTCTTTTTATAGTGGTTTATTAGATTATCCTCATTATACAAGACCTGCAGAATTTGAAGGATTAAAAGTTCCAGAAGTTCTTATGTCTGGTCATCATAAAAATATTGATGAGTGGAGATTAAAGCAGAGCTTAAAAAGAACACTAGAAAGAAGACCCGAATTATTGAAAGAAAGAGAATTTTCAAAATTAGAAAAGAAACTTTTAAAAGAGATAAAAGAGGAGAAATAAATGTTATATAAATTAGGAGATTTAGTTCCAAAAATTGGTAAAAACAATTTAATTGTAGAAAATGCCACAGTAATAGGGGATGTAATCACTGGTGAAAATGTAAGTATTTGGTTTTCAGCTGTTTTGAGAGCTGATATGAGCAAGATTGAAGTGGGAGATAATTCTAACATACAAGATAATACAACAGTTCATGGTGATACTCCTTTTCCAGTTGTAATAGGAAAAAATGTAACAATAGGACATAATTGTGTTATACACGGTTGTGAAATAGGAGAGAATGTTATTGTAGGAATGGGATCAATTTTATTAAATGGAACAAAAATCCCTAAAAATTGTATAGTTGGAGCAGGAAGTTTAGTAACTGATAAATTAGTAGCAGAGGAGGGAGATTTAATTGTAGGATCTCCTGCTAAAGTTATAAAAAAACTTTCAGATAAAAATATAGAGTATTTAAAATATGCTAATAAGGTTTATCTTGATAAGATAGAATCTTATAAAAAATTAGAGAGAATAGGGTAGGTAAAAAATGAGAAAAGCGATATATTTAGGACTAGTTCACTCACCAGTTTACAATAAAAGAGGAGATGTAGTTTGTACATCAGTAACAAATTTTGATATTCATGATATCTCAAGAACTTGTAGAACATATGATGTAAATCAATATCATATAATAGTTTCAGTAGATGCTCAAAAACAATTAACACAGAGAATAATTGGTTATTGGCAAGATGGTTTAGGAGCAGGATATAACAGAGATAGAGAAGAAGCATTTGGAAGAACAAGAGTTTATGAATCAATCGAGAGAAGTATAGCTGAAATAGAGGAGAGAGAAGGTAAAAAACCTTTAATAATAACTACATCAGCTAAAATATTTTCAAATTCAATAAACTATAAGGATTTATCTGAAAAAATGTTCAGTGATGATCAACCATATTTAATTCTATTTGGAACTGGTTGGGGATTAATAGATGAGGTTATGGAGATGTCTGACTATATATTAGAACCAATAAGAGGTGCAGCAGATTATAACCATTTATCAGTTAGATCAGCTGTTTCTATTATTTTAGATAGACTATTAGGTGAAAAATAATTGAGAAGAGAGATTAGAATAAGACCTCAAAGAAATATTTTTAAAGAGATGGGTATAGATAACATAGAAGTAACTGAAATTGTATTCAGTGAAAGAAATAAAAAAATGGATTTGATATGTGTTGTTTCTACTCCTGAAGACTTAAAAGGACTTGATAAGGCTTATGAAAATTTAAAGAAAAAATTTGGAAGTGAATTAGATATAGATTTTAAAATAGAATATATGTCTAAAGAGATTACAAAGGAAAACTTTTTAGAAATAGTTGAAAGAGTTATTGATAAATTGAAAAAAAAGAATGCTATTTCAAAATCTTTTTTATATTTATATAGAATATCTATAAAAGATAAAAGTGTTGATATAGAATTGAAAAATGAGATGGCTGTTGAAACTCTTTATAGTTCAAATTTAGATGTTAAAATAGAAAATCTTTTAGAAAATTATGGAATTAAAGGATTTAAAGTAAACTTTGTTTCTGGAGATTTTAATAGTGAATTAAAATCAATAGAAAATGAGATTGAAAACAAAATAATAACTTTAAGTTCTCAAGAAAATGAAAGAAATAATTCTGTAAAAAATACAGCACCTCCTGTTGAGATAAAATCTGCTGTTCCAACAGGTAGGGGTGGTTTTAGTAAAAAGAAAGATATCAAGAGTCCAAGCATGCCAATATCAGAGTTTAAAGAGTTAATAGAAAATGAGATAGCTGTCATAGAAGGAGAACTTTTTGCAACAGATGGTAGAGAGCTTAGAACTGGAAAAATATTACAGATTTTAAGAATTACAGATGGTGAAGATTCTATAACTGCTAAGATATTTTTAAATAATCCAGAAGAATTTGATGTAAAAGTTGGAGATTATATAAAAATTAGTGGAAAAAAGCAAATTGATACTTTTGAAAACAATGAAGAGATAATATTAGTTAATATTTTAAATAAATTAGATAAACAAAAATCAAAAAAAATTGATTTATCAGAGGAAAAAATGGTAGAACTACACACTCATACGAAAATGAGTGAGATGTGTGGAGTTGAGGATGTAAAAGGGATAGTAGCTAGAGCAATCGACTATGGTCATAAAGCAGTTGCTATAACTGATTATGGAGTAGTTCATGCATTCCCATTTGCATATAAAGCAGCTAAAGGTAAAGATATTAAAATTATTTTTGGTACTGAGATGTATATGGTTGATGATACTCAAGCTATGGTAAAAAATCCAAAAGATGTTCTTATAGATGAAGAAACATATGTTGTTTTTGACTTAGAAACATTAGGATTGAATGCTCATAAAAATGAAATAATAGAGATAGGTGCAATAAAACTTCAGGGAAGAAGAATTGTAGATAGATACTCTCAACTTATTAATCCAGGAAAGGCTATTCCTAAAAAAATTCAAGAAATTACTGGAATAGATGATTCACTAGTAGAAAACATGCCTTCAATAGCTGAAGTTCTACCTAAATTTATGGAGTTTGTTGGAGACGCTACTTTAGTAGCTCATAATGCACCATTTGATATGGGATTCTTGAAAAGAGATGTGAAAAAATATATTGGAATAGATTATAACCCAACAGTTATAGATACTTTACAGATGGCAAGAGATTTATATCCAAATCAAAAAGGTTATGGATTAAAACCAATGACAAAATTTTTAAAAGTTGCATTAGAAAATCATCATAGAGCGGTTGATGATTCACAAGCAACAGCAGCTATGTTTGCAATATTCTTAGAAA
>JBOFYP010000161.1:0-5502 GCA_051654725.1 Cetobacterium sp. | reverse complement strand
GTTGTTCCTGCTTTATCAGAAACAATAGCTACCTTTTCATTTACAAGTTTATTTATTAATGTAGATTTTCCAACGTTTGGTCTTCCTACAACTGCTATAAATCCAGCTTTCACTATTAATCATCTCCTATTCCAATTTTGAAATACTTTTCCTTTAAATCTAAAAGGAATTGTTCTTCGTTAGTTTCATCATTATATTTTACCATAGTTTTTAAAGTATTTCTCAACATATTTGGTGTTATTTCTCTTTCAATACCAGATTTTTTACCCAAAGATATAAATCGAGCTCTAAAAGCTTGTCTACTAAATCCATAAAAAACAAGATTACTGCTATTACTCGAAAGTTTATCTCTTGTTTCTTTAACATAAACTTTTAAATCATTTGATATCTCTTCAGACATTTTTATTTTTTGTCCTTTATTTTCATTAAAAATAACTTCATATGAAAATAATTCTAAATCTGAAATTTTTATCTTTAAAATATCATTTATAGAAAGATTTGTTTCTACTAGAAGTTTTATTAATAATTTATCTCTAATTCCTTTAAAATCTTTATTACAAACATTTAATATATTGTTTATTTCCCAAAATTCAAGAGTTTCTAACTCTTTTTCAGATGCTTTTTCAATTACTATTCCATCTGTTGGATTATCATTTACTAATTTTCTTTCTTGAAGATATCTATAAAATGTTTTTATTGTACTAATTTTTCTCAAAATTGAATTGGGTTGATAGTTCTCTTTTAAAAATTCAATATATCTCAAAATATCATTTTTTATAACTTCTAATAAATCTTTTTTCAAAAAATCCTCAAAATCTTTAATATCCATACAATATAAATCTAGGGTTTCTTTTTTTAAACTTTTGAACTCTGATTTGTATATTATAAATTCTTTCAATAATTTCATTTTATATCACCTAACAATTCCTCAGCATGCTTTAATACAGCTTCAGATATATTTTTTCCCGCTAGCATTCTTGCTATCTCTTTAACTCGTTCTTGCTTATTTAATTTTTTTACTTGTGTTACTGTCTTTTTATCTATTAATTTTTTTTCTATATAAAACTGTTGTGAAGCTTTTGCTGCGATAGCAGGTGAATGTGTTATGCTCATAACTTGAGTAGTTTCTCCAATCTCTTTGAGTTTGTTAGCTATTTTTCTCACTGTTTCTCCACCAACTCCTGTATCAATCTCATCAAATATTAAAATTGGTATATTATCTACTTTCGAAAAAATAACTTTTATAGCAAGCATTATTCTACTAACTTCACCACCAGAAGCTACTTTCCATAATGGTTTTAAACTTTGCCCTATATTTGTTGAAATCATAAATTCTACTAAATCTATTCCAGATAATAACATTGAAGTTGCTTCTTCAAAATCTATTTTAAACTTAGCATCACCCATATTTAATCCCTTTAACTCTGTTTGAAGATTATCTTCAATTAATTTAGCTTTTAGCTTTCTAATTTCACTTAATTGATTTGCAAAACTATAATATTTTTCTTTTGCTTCATCTCTTTCTTTGGTTAACTTTTTAACTTGAAAACTATTTTCATCTAAAAGTTGAAGCTTTTCTTCAATTATATTTCTATATTCTAATATATCTTTTATTTCATCACCATATTTTGATTTTAAACGATTTATTGAATCTAATCTTGAAATAACTTTTTCTAATCTTATATCATCACCTTCAATATCATCATTTAAATCTTTAATTGAATCAACGCAATCTTGAAGATCATAATAAACTTTTTCTAATTTTTCTAAGTTTTCTTGAAATTCTTTTCCATACTTTGATATTATCTCTAAATTTTTTCTACTATTATAGATTATACTTAGAGCATTTTTTTCACCATCTTTTAATAATTCCTCTGTTAATGATAATTTTTCTTTTATTTTTCCAGCATGAAATAATTTTTTATATTCCTCTTCTAACTTTTCATCTTCACCAGACTTCAAAGATATTTTATCAATCTCTTGTAATTGAAATTCATAAAACTCTTTTTTCTCTAATGTTTCCCTCTTGTTTTTTTCAACATCTTGAATTCTTCTCTCTAAGCTTGAATATTCATTATAAATTAGCTCTAACTGTTTTTTTATGTTTAAACCTTCTTCACCTAAAAATCTATCAAGTAATTTTAAGTGATTATTTTTACTTAACAACATTTGATGTGAGTGTTGACCTACAATATCTACAAGAGTTCCCATTATCTCTTTTAAACTAGACATAGGAACTCTTATGTTGTTAACAAAAGCTTTACCTTTTCCATTTTTATCAATATGTCTTCTTACTATAACTTCATTATCTTCTGCATCTATTCCCATCTCTTTTAATTCAGCTTCTTGCTCTTCATTTACAGCAAATACTCCTTGTGCTAAAAGATAATCTTGTCCGTCTCTAACCATATCAGAATTTGCTTTTTCACCAATTAAAAGATTTATTCCACTTAGTATAATTGATTTTCCTGCTCCAGTTTCTCCTGTTAAAACAATCAATCCTTTATCAAATTCTAAATCTACTTTTTCTATTATAGCTAAATTTTCGATTTTTAACTCTTTTAACATAGATTATCTCCCCATTTCAACTTATCTCTTAGAATTCCATAATAATCTCTTCCCTCTGTGAGTATAAGATTTATTTTTTTATTAGAATAGTATATTGAAATTTCTTCACCTTTATTAATTTCTAATTCATTTTCTCCATCTATTATTATGCTCCCTTTTTGCTCGGGATTTAAACTCACTATTAATCTTTCATCTCCACTTATAATTATTGGTCTTGTTGCCAAATTATGTGGTGCTAAAGGTGTAACTACTATGGCTTTTATTTGTGGCATCACTATTGGGCCACCTGCAGATAGTGAATAAGCTGTTGAACCCGTTGGTGTTGCTATTATTATTCCGTCAGCTTTATAATCACATATCTTACTTTGGTCTGTACTTATAGATATATTAAGAATCTTGGAGCTTGCTGTTTTTTTTGAAATTACAACCTCATTCAATACATCTATTTTTCTATTATTTATAACTATTTCTAAAAATTGTCTGCTTTCTTTTTTAGATATACCCTTTAAATAGTTATTAAATGTATCCTGGAATTCTTCAGCTTTTATCTCTGTTAAAAATCCTAAAGAGCCTGCATTTACAGCAAAGATATCTATATTACTATTTTTTATTAAAGTTTTAGATGCTCTTAATAGTGTTCCATCTCCTCCAATTACAACTGCAAAATTTGCTTGTAATATTTCATCCAATTCAATAATTTCAATATTTTTTGTTTTTAAAAATGATAATATTTCAGAATAAAGTTTTTTTGCTTCAATTTTATCTTCGTTATAAATTATAATTCCCTTCATTCTTCCTCCATTAAAATAAATTTTCTGGATTGATTGGTTTCAAATTAAATCTAACTTCATAATATAAGTTTGCTTTGCTTTCTGTATTTAATCCTAAAATTCCAATATCTTGACCTCTCGACACTTGCTGATTTAACTTTACATTAAGAGCTATTAGATTACCATATACTCCAATTGTGTTATATCCATAATCTATCATTATAACATTATTCAATCCTTGGAATTTATCTGCATATATAACTTTTCCTTTAGATGCTGATTTTATCTTATTACCCATCTTTCCAGCTATCTCTATTCCATTACTTTGAACAGCTCCATTTTTTTTGGATTTAAATTTTACAACTACAGTACCAGGCATTGGTTTTACAAATTTTCCCAATCCAACTAGTGCTTTATCTAATCTTACAGTTTTTGATGCTACTGCTCTAGCTTTTATTATTCTTTCAACCTCTTTTTCTATTCTTTTCTTTTGGCTTTCTAATTTGCTTATATTTTTTACATGTGTTGTTTTTTCTTGATTTAACTTAACTATTAATCTATTTTTTTCTTGTTTTTTTACCTCGCCAGCTTTTCTATTTGAATCCATTCTTCTTTTTAATAAAGTTAACTTTTGCTTATCTTTTTCAACATTTTTCTTTACCTCTTCAATAGAAGTTTGAACATTTTTTATATGCTCCATACTTTCTAAGTCAGAAAAAAGTAGCCTTGAAAAACTTCTTTTAGCAATACTTTCCTGTTTTTGATTACTTTTCAAACTAGTTTTACGATTCACTTCTATCATTTTAGCTTTAAATTCTGATTTTCTTCTATTTAAAACGCTATTACTCGTTTCTAAATTTAGTCCACCATATTGAATACTTCTATTTACTATCTTTATCTCTTCTTGTATTTTTTGAGCTTCTTTCTCTATCTCTTTAATTTCATTGTTAATATTTTCTATTTGTCTTTCAACACTTACTTTTTCTGAGTTTATATTCTGAATTCTACTACTTTTTTGTTTTATTTCACTTTCAATTTTCTTTACTTTATTTTTTAAACTATCAACACTTTCACAAAAAATAAATGTTGTGTAAATAAAAAAAACTATCAACATCCTCATAACTAAACCTCATCTCTTTTTAGTTTAGAAGTTGATTTCCAAGCTAATATTATAACAATTATTGTTGCTATAATCTCTAACATTAGTAGCTGCTTAAAACTTTGAAGAATTAGTGTTGAGAAAATTTGTTGATATTTTTCTTTTAATATTATGTAGATATTAAAAAATAGTAATCCGCCAATTAGAGAACTTCCTAAAAATGGGATTAAATTTTTATTTCTAGCAAACATGAAATTTTTCTTATTTTCAGGATTTTTTATTGAATGAATCATATAATCTCTTATAACAACTCCCCTTAATATTGTTGTTATTTGATAATATACTCCAATTGATAAAAATAAGAATAAAAATAATGATATATTTACTGCACTTAATTTTTTTTGAGTATTTTGTAAAAATTGATTATCTATATATATCTCCCTAACCATTGGATTTACATCTAGTAACTCTTGAATAGTTTGAAGGTTCTTTTCATTTTTAAAATATACAATCATTGAATTTGGTAATGGATTTTGATTTTTAGGTATTACTATTTCTAATTCTCTCTGCAAGTTTTTAAAAGCTTCCTCTTTTGATAAAAATTTTATTGCTTTTACATTTTCATTTTGTAAAATAAATTTCTCAAAATTTTGAATCTTATCTTTCTCAGTATCATTTTGTAATTCTATTGTCATAAAATAATTATTTTTTAATATTTTTCCAATAAAATAGCTATTAGAAGATAGAGATATAAATATATTAAATATCATAAAACTCAATACTAAAGCTATAAATGTTCTTTTTCCTTTTCTATTTTGCATCTCTTCTCCCTAATTAAAATATAGAGGTCAGTTAAACTAACCTCTATACTGTATTATAATTATAAGTTTTCTTTTACTACTGAAATTATCTTCTCTGCTGTTAATTCATACTTTTCTAGTAGTTCGTCACCTTTTCCACTTTGACCAAATTTATCATAGATTCCAACTTTCTTTACTAATGTTGGGTGTGTCTCTGATAAAAACTCTGCTACTGCTGAACCTAATCCACCTATTACAGAGTGCT
>JBOFYP010000160.1:0-1775 GCA_051654725.1 Cetobacterium sp. | reverse complement strand
CATCACTTAGCACTAAATTATACTTTTGGTTGTAAACACTACTATTTAATTTGTAGAAAAAAGTAGGTTGTATATAGAAATTAATTTGAGGTGCTTTCAATTTTAAGTTATTTTTTAAGTAATGATCATCAGAGATTGTGATCTCATTGAAAAGTAGGAGAACATCTTTAACAAGAGATTTATTATGTTCTATAATAATTTTTTTGATAATATTAGTAATTGAAATTTTATCAAAGAAAAATAATTCAAGATCTACTTTTTTTAGAAGCTCATCTAATACATTTAAAATTATTTTATCAGATTTAGTGATTGGAAAATTTTTAACTTTCAAAATATTATTCTCATATTTAAAAAGTGAAATACACATTTTTCTGAGTAAAATATTTTCTAAATCTTTATCTAAGTCAACAAAACCAAAGTTAGTTTTAATTTCATTTAACAATAATTTACCCTTTTTGGCAATCTTTTCTTCAAACAATAAAAGGTTGTTTTTAATATTTATGCTAAAAAAGAAAAAAGCATCACGATAATTTTCATCGTATTCACTCATATTTTTATCAATAATATCTTTTAAATCAGAATATTTTTGAAGATTAGAATCAGATGTTGTTAAATCAAATCCACCCAATGTTTTCTGAAGGACAAGAAGAGTACAAAGAAATGATATTACAAAGTTTGTACTTAAAATACCTGCAGAATCAAGAGTAATATGAATTTTTTCTAATAAGTTTAAAAAATTATATTGTGAAAGAAATTGTGAATGCAGAGAATCAGGTTTAATACTAAAATCTCTATTTATAAAAAATTTCACTAATTTTTTACAAAATATATTTTTACACTCATCAGAAACATGTGTAATTCTAAGACCTTTTCCACTCTGATATGAGTAAGTGGTTCCACTCTCATCTAACAATTTTTTAATATCTTTAAAATATCTAACGATAGAGCTTCGAGACAGATCTAAATTTTCTTTTTCTACTTCGAGGTTTATAAATTTGTTATGAACGAATTTTACAAAAAGATAATCTAGAATTTCAACAGATGTAATAAAATCTTTTCTAGAAAAAATACTTTCCCATTCCTCTTTTGTTAAAGTTAATCTTAATTGAGAATCTTTAATTTCGATGGTATTAAGTTTATTATCTTTTAGAAATTCATTTATTTGGATAATGTTTTTTTGTATAGAATTTTTTTCTACGCTTACATAAAGAGCTAAAGTTTCAGAAGAAAAGTTTCCCTGTGATAAAAGCTTCAAAATATTTACATTTGTAGAATTAATAAGAATTCCCCCTTCGATTATTTAATAAATTCACATATATAATATATTAACACATTTTCTACAACTAGAAAATATGAAAAATTTAAAAAAAAATGATGAAAAATAGGTAAAAAAGTTCATATTTAGAATTACTGTAAAAAATAAGAATATCTTTTAATTTTTTGAGGATTTTTTAGAGAGATATTGTATAATAGACAAAATAGAGAATATAAAAAATAATGGAGGTTTGTGATGGTAACTTTAATAATTGTTTTAGCTGTAATTGGACTTTTGGTTGCTTATGTGATTGGACTTTACAATAAGTTGGTAAAAGAGAGAAACTTTGTAGAAGAAGCATTTTCAACACTTGATGCATACTTAAAAAAGAGATATGACTTAATTCCAAATTTAGTAGAGACTGTAAAAGGTTATAAAGATTATGAGGGCACTACTTTAGAAGCTGTAATATCTGCAAGAAATAAGTATATGACTGCAACATCTACATCTGAAAAAATAG
>JBOFYP010000159.1:0-31710 GCA_051654725.1 Cetobacterium sp. | reverse complement strand
AGCACTCTGTAATAGGTGGATTAGGTTCAGCAGTAGCAGAGTTTTTATCAGAGACACACCCAACATTAGTAAAGAAAGTTGGAATCTATGATAAATTTGGTCAAAGTGGAAAAGGTGACGAACTACTAGAAAAGTATGAGTTAACAGCAGAGAAGATAATTTCAGTAGTAAAAGAAACAAAAATATAAAGAGTGGAGTCAAGCTTATCTAGCTTGACTCTATTTTTTTTAAAGAATAATAATAATCTTATGGTATAATTTCAAAAAGAGAAAAAAGAATTGTATACGGAGGATTTTTTAATGAATTTAAATAGTTTTTTAAAGAAAAAAGATATTCAATTTTCCAGGAAAAGATATCTGATAGATTGTTCTGGAGCTATGGCACTTGGGTTATTTTGCACGCTTATAACAGGCTCTATACTAAATATGATAGGAAAAGAGTTAGGTATATTGTTTTTATCAGATGTTTTATGGCCAATAGCGAAAGATATATCTGGAGCAGGAATAGGAGTAGCGATAGCTTATACTCTAAAAGCACCACCATTAGTTTTATTTTCCTCAACGGTTACAGGAGCTTTAGGATATTCATTAGGAGGTCCAGTAGGAGCTTATATATCATCAATTGTTGGAACAGAGTTTGGTAAACTTATTTCAAAAGAGACAAAGGTTGATATAATATTAACTCCAATCGTAACAATAATTACAGGAGCTATTGTAGGAATTAATTTTGGTCCAATACTTAATAAATTTATGACAGGACTAGGTTACGTAGTTATGGAAGCAACAGAGTTACATCCATTCTTTATGGGAATAATTATATCTGTATTTATGGGAATGGCATTAACTCTTCCAATTAGTAGTGCAGCGATAGCTATGATGCTCAAATTAGAGGGACTAGCAGCTGGAGCAGCAACTTTAGGGTGTTGTACTCAGATGGTGGGATTTGCAGTAATTAGCTTTAAAGAGAATGGTCTAGGTGGAGCATTTGCTCAAGGGCTCGGAACTTCAATGTTACAATTTTCAAATATTGTAAAAAATTGGAAAATTTGGATACCAGCAATTTTAACTTCAGCAATTTTGAGTCCTCTTGTTACAATTGTATTTAAAATGGAGAATACATTTGCAGGAGCAGGGATGGGAACGAGTGGTTTAGTCGGAATTTTTGAAACGTATTTCAAAATGTCTAGTCTAAATCGTGGTGGAATGGATATGATTTTTTTAATCGTCATTTTATATATTGTTTTACCAGCAATTTTAAATATTATAATCTCTAGTTTTATGAGAAAAAAAGGGTTTATAAAAGATGGAGATTTAAAAATAGAAAACTAAAAATTAATAAACACCTGTAATATAAGCTTGTGAAATTATATTACAGGTGTATTTTTTTTAATATTAATCCGAAAAAAAGACATAAAAATTTTCATAAAATAAAAAAATAAAAAAATGTTTGCATTTTAAATAGTATAGTTGTATAATTTTTTTAAAATTTAACAGGGGGAGATGGATATGTTAGTATATATTTTTAAAAGAATTTTTACAACACTTTGTACACTTTTCTTAGTAATCACTTTAACATTTTTTCTGATGAGATTAATGCCTGGTGGTCCTTTTGATGGAGAAAAAAACATTCCACCTAGAATTAAAATGAAACTAGAAGAAAAATTTGGGTTAAACAAACCAGTCAGTGAGCAATATATAACTTATATAAAAGATTTATCTAAAGGTGATTTAGGACCAAGCATGAAAAGAGAGGGTCGAACTGTAAATTGGATTATTGGATATTCATTTCCAACTTCAGCAAAGTTAGGTCTTGTAGCTATCCTAATATCATTAACAGTTGGAATAACACTAGGAATCTTAGCTGCTTTAAATTTCAATAGATGGCCAGATTCAGTATGTATGGTTTTATCGACTCTAGGAGTAACAATACCTAGTTTTGTTGTAGGAGTTTTCCTAATGTATATTTTTGGAGTAAAATTAAGAATGTTTCCAATTGTTGGATTGAAAACACCGAGCTCGTATATTCTTCCAAGCATAGCACTATCAGGTTATTCAATAGCATTTATAGCGAGATTAACAAGATCAAAGCTGATTGAAGTTATGAAATCAGATTATATAAGAACAGCAAGAGCAAAAGGGTTAAGCAGAGGTCGAATCATTGTAAAACATGCTTTAAGAAATACATTAATACCTATTGTTACATATTTAGGACCATTGGTAGCAGGTATTTTAACAGGAAGTTTTGTAATAGAGAAAATATTTGCAATTCCTGGTCTTGGTAGTGAGTTTGTAACAACAATAACAAATAGAGATTATACAGTTATTTTAGGAGTGACAATATTCTACAGTGCATTTTTAATGGTATCAAATTTGATTGTAGATTTACTTTACGTTGTTATTGATCCAAGAATAAAACTTGATAAATAGGAGGGATACAGTATGGATACAAAATTAGATTTTACTTTTGTGGGTGAAGATGAAAAGGTAAAAGAAGAGATAAACAGAAAAAGTTATACTTTTTCTCAAGATGCTTGGAGAAAATTAAAAGGCAATAAACTTTCAATAATAGGTTTGATATTTATAATTTTTATAAGTTCTTTAGCAATACTAGTTCCAATTTTATCAAGTCACAGTATTTTCGAAACAAATTTAAGTATGACAAATAAATTTCCAAGTTTAAATAATTGGTTTGGAACAGACCAATTAGGAAGAGATATCTTTGTGAGAGTTATGTATGGAGCAAGATACTCTTTAGCAATAGCATTTATTGCATCTTTTTTAAATCTAATAATAGGAATAATATATGGTGGAGTTTCAGGATATTTTGGTGGAAGGGTGGATATGGTTATGATGAGAATTGTAGATATAATCTATTCAATACCAATGACAATATATGTTATTTTGATTATGGTTACATTTGAAAAAGGTGGATTCATAAATATAATTTTAGCATTAGCTCTATCTTACTGGATAGGAATGGCTAGAATAGTTAGAGGAGAGATTTTACAACTAAAGCAACAAGAGTATATATTAGCAGCAAAAACATTGGGTGCTTCAAATAGGAGGATATTATTTAAACATCTTTTACCAAATAGTATGAGCTCAATTATAGTAACGTTAACATTACAGATTCCATCAGCTATTTTCACAGAAGCATTTTTAAGTTTCATAGGATTAGGAATAACACCACCAGCAGCTTCATGGGGGACTTTAGCAAATGATGCATTGGGTGGATTTAGATTATATCCTTATCAACTTATATTTCCAACACTGGCAATATGTTTAACAATATTAGCATTCAATCTTTTAGGTGATGGATTAAGAGATGCTTTAGATCCTAAGGTTAGGGGGTAGTTATGGAAAAGTTATTAGAGGTTAAAAATTTAAAAACATCTTTTAGTACACATCATGGAGAGGTACAAGCTGTTAGAGGTGTAAGCTTTGATCTGTTTAAAGGTGAAGTTTTAGGAGTAGTTGGAGAGTCTGGAAGCGGAAAAAGTATTACTATGATGAGTATAATGAAACTTTTAGAGGAAAATGGAAAGATAAAAGAGGGAGAGATTCTTTTCAATGGCGAGAGAATTGATGGATTGACAGAGAAAGAGATGAACAAGATTAGAGGGGATAAAATTTCAATGATATTCCAAGATCCAATGACATCTTTAAATCTTTTAATTCCAATTGGAAAACAGATTATTGAAACTTTGATAGTTCATAAAGGTATGAGTAAAAAAGATGCTTTTGAAAAAGGAGTAGAATTACTAGATGCAGTTGGAATTCCAATGGGAAGAACTAGGATGGGTCAATATCCACATGAGTTTTCTGGTGGAATGCGTCAAAGAGTTATGATAGCAATGGCATTAGCGACAAATCCAGAGCTGTTGATAGCTGATGAGCCTACTACTGCATTAGATGTGACAATTCAAGCTCAGATTTTAGAGCTTATGAAAAAAATTAAAAAAACGAGTGATACATCAATTATTTTGATTACTCATGATTTAGGTGTAGTTGCTGAGATGTGTGATCGTGTAAATGTTATGTATGGTGGAGTTATCGTTGAGCAGGGAGTAACGAGAGATATTTTCTACAATACAAAACACCCGTATACATTAGGGCTTTTAAAAAGTGTTCCAAATCCTGAAAGAATAGGAAAAGAAAAATTAAAACCGATAATGGGAACACCTCCTGATTTACTATCTCCACCAGCAGGATGCCCTTTTTATCAAAGATGTGACTTTGCTATGAAAGTTTGTAAAGATAGTATGCCACCATTTTTTGAAATATATGGAAATCATAAATCAGCTTGTTGGCTTAATCATAAAGATGCACCTAAAGTTAGTATGGAATAGGGGGATAAAGATGGAAAATAATTTATTGGAAATAAATGGACTTTGTAAATATTTTAATATAAAAAATCGTATTTTTGAAAAAAATCGTAAAACATTAAAAGCTGTAGATGGAGTTTCTTTAGAGATTAGAAAAGGAGAAACCCTTGGTTTGGTTGGAGAATCAGGATGTGGAAAAACTAGTTTAGGTAGAACAATAGTTAAGCTATATGAGCCAACTTCTGGAGATATAGTTTATGATGGTAAAAATATAACAGATTTAAATTTCCAAGAGATGAAAAGTTATAGAAGAAAAATTCAGATGATTTTCCAAGATCCATATGCTTCTTTAAATCCTAGACAAACTATAGGTGATATAGTGAAAGAGCCTATGGAGATTCATAATCTTTATTCTTCAAAAGAGGAGAGAGAAAGAAAAACATTGGAAATTTTAGAGCTTGTAGGGCTAAATTCATCACATTTGAGCAGATATCCACATGAATTTTCAGGTGGACAAAGACAAAGGGTAGGAATAGCTAGAGCATTAGCTTGTGATCCAGAGTTTATAGTTTGTGATGAACCTATATCAGCACTAGATGTTTCAATTCAAGCTCAGATTATAAATACTTTAGAAGAGCTACAAGAAAAATTAGGTTTAACATATCTATTTATAGCACATGATTTATCAATGGTAAAACATATATCTGATAGAGTAGGGATTATGTATTTAGGAAAGCTTGTAGAGATTTCAACAAGTGATAGTATATATGATACACCTTTACATCCATATACTGAAGCTCTTTTATCAGCAATACCAATTCCTGATCCAGATATATCTTTAAATAAAAAAAGAATAATTTTAGAAGGCGATATACCTACTCCAATAAATCCTAGTCCAGGATGTAGATTTAAAACTCGTTGTCCAAAGGTATCACAAAAATGTCATGACTCAGAGCCTCAATTGATAGAGGTAAAAGATAATCATAAAGTTGCATGTCATCTATATAGCAAAGTTTAATTTTATATACTAATTACTAAAGGAGGATTTTATGTTAGGGAGATTAAATGAAAAAAAGTTAGCAGCAGCAGCATTAATTTTATTTTTAGCAGGGTGTGGTGGAAAAACAGAGGATAAAACATCATCAGTACCGAAGGAGAATAAGAAAGCAATCTCTTATAATTTAGGGGCAGATCCAAGAACTGTAGACCCACAGCTTAATACAGCTGTAGATGGATCGGTTGTTGCAGCAAATGTGTTTGAAGGACTTTATGCAGAAGGTGAAAATGGAGTAGCAGTTCCAGGAGTAGCAGAATCTGTAGATATTTCAGCAGATGGTAAAGTTTATACTTTTAAAATTAGAGAAACAGCAAAATGGTCTGATGGAAAACCAGTAACAGCAAATGATTTTGTATACGCTTTTAAAAGAGCTTTAAATCCAGAAACAGGAATGGAATATGCTTATCAACTGTTTTATTTGATGAATGGAGAGAAAGTATATAATGGAGAAGTAAATGAAGCTGATTTGGGTGTTCAAGCTTTAGATGATAGAACACTTCAAATTACATTGGAGAATAGCACGCCTTACTTCTTGTCATTAACAACTATGCCAGTATATGTACCTTTAAGAGAGGATATTGTAAAAGGAAATTCAGCTTGGGCAATTGATGCTAAAACTTATATTGGAAATGGTCCATTTAAAGTTGGAGAATGGAGTCCAAAAGAGAGTATAACATTGGTTCCAAATGAGCATTACTGGGCTAGATCAGAGGTTAAAATAGACGAACTTAGATTAGATATGATTGTTGATGATAAAACATCTCTAAATGCATTCAAATCAGGAGAGATTGATATTATAACATCACCACCTTCAAGTGAGATTCCATCACTATTATCTAGTGGAGAGGCAAAAGTATATCCATATTTAGGGACATATTTCTATGCTGTAAATATGACAGGAAACAATAGTAATCCAGAGGTTGCAAAGTTTTTAGGAAACTCAAAAGTTAGAAAAGCACTAGCACTTTCTTTAAATAAAAAACTAATAGCGGATGAAGTTGTTAAAGGTGGACAATCACCAGCAAGAAGTTTCGTGCCACAAGGAATTTTAGCAACTGATGGAGAGGATTTCACTAGAAATAGTAAATATCTACCTGAGGAGGGAGATGTACAGTTAGCTCAAAAATTATTAGTAGAAGCTGGATATACTACACCAGAATCTATGCCAAAAATAACATTTACATTTAATACTGGAGACGGTCATGCTATGGTAGCACAAGCTGTTCAAGATATGTGGAAGAAAAATTTAGGCGTAGATGTAGAGATTAAAAACGAAGAGTGGGCTGTATTCCAGACAACTAGAAGCAGTAAAAATTATGATATTGCTAGACATGGTTGGATAGCAGATTATAATGACCCAATGAATTTCTTAGATTTATGGATTAGTGGAGGGGGAAATAATGATGCTGGTTATTCTAATCCTCAATATGATGCATATTTAAGAGATGCTCAAAAAGAGAGTGATCCAAAAAAGAGAACAGAGTTGCTTCATAAAGCAGAAGATATTTTGATGGAAGATATGCCAGTAATTCCATTATATTATTATACAAATGTAGTTGTAGCAAATCCTAAGGTAAAAGGATGGATAAGTTCACCTCTTGGTGGATACTTCTTTAAGAAAGCTTATATAGAAGAGTAAAAAAATAGGTAGCAGAGTTATTTAACTCTGCTACCTTTCTTTTTTTCACCATTTCAACCTTTTAAACTGTTGTATTCCTTTAAAACTCTTTTAACGTAATTTCGAGTTTCTCTAAATGGAGGAATTCCATTATATTTTCTAACATTACCAATACCAGCATTATAAGATGCTAAAGCTAAAGAAATGTCGTTTTTATTCTCTTTTAAACACCAAGCGATATATTTTGTTCCACCTTTGATGTTTGAGTTAACACTGTTAGGATTAACTTTTAAGAATCTAGCTGTTTTAGGCATTAACTGCATAAGCCCAGTAGCTCCTACTCCTGATCTAGAACTTTGCTTAAAGTTGCTTTCTACCTTAATTATAGCTGCAACCAATTCTGGTTCAACATCGTGTTTCTCAGAATGTTCAATAATACTGTTATATATGTTAGTAGCTGTAGAGTCAGTTTTAGTATTTTGTTTTACGTATGTTTCTATTTTATTAGGGGAATTATCCTCCTTAGAAAATACACAGATTGTTAATAGTAAAAATAAAGCCATAAATTTCAATTTCAAATAAAATCACCTCTTATAAAAATTTCTTTATATATTGTAACATAAAAAATACAAAAATGGAAATTTTTGTAAGAAACAAAAACTATATTAGGACTAAAAAAGGCCGCTAATAGCAGCCTTTAAGCATGAAAAAAATTTTTATTTTTTTTAAAAATATTATCAAAAAGTGAAAAATTTCTTTTAAAAAATAAGGTTTTTTTATAAAAGTGGAAGAAATGTTTTTAATACTCCTGCAAAAATGAGTGTAATAACTCCTGCAATAACAATTGAAAGTGCACTCATAGCTCCTTCAACCTCTCCCATTTCAATAGCTTTCGCTGTTCCGCCAGCATGACTAGATATTCCAATAGCAACACCTCTAGCAACAGGATGGTTTATTTTGAATAACTTACAGATTGTAGGAGCGAAAATATTACCACATACTCCAGTTAAAACTATTGAAAATATAGTAATTGGAACTATTCCACCAAGATTTTTACTAACCTCTATTCCGATAGGTGTTGTAATAGATTTTGGTATAAATGATATTAAAAGTGCTTTATCAATACCTAATAGTTTTGATAATATTATTGTGCAAGATATTGTAGTAATAGCTCCAACTAGTCCTCCTATTAAAATAGGTATATAATATTTTTTTAATAAGTTAAGTTGCTTATATAGTGGTACTGCTAAAAGTACAGTTCCAGGAATTAAAAAGAACTCTATCATGTCTCCACCCTTTGAATAGTATTCTAAAGGTATAGAGAAGAAATATAAAAATCCAAGAACAAGAGCCGAACCTACAAGCAATGGATTAAATAAAGGGAAATTAGTTTTTTTAAATAGGTACTGACCGATTTCAAAAGCTAAAAAACTGATAGTTAATCCAAATAAAGGGTTATTTAGTAGTTCCATTTTTTCTTTCACCTCTTTTGATTAAAAAATTAACAACAGTTCCAGTTGTTGCCATTGTAATTATTGTAGTTAAAACAATTAAAAAGATAACTCTGAAAAAGCTACTTTTTAACAGATCAATATAATTTAACATTTTTACAGCTGGTGGTAAAAACATTAAAAGCATACTACTTAAAATAGTATTTGTAGTTTTTTCAATCTGTTCAACTTTTAATATTTTAGTTACTAAAAGAGTTAAAAGAAAGAACATACCCAAAATTGTTCCTGGAATAGGAAGAGAAAGCAGTTGTGAACAAAGTACCCCTGAATAAGTTACTGCAAAAATAATTAGAATCTCTAAAAACATAAATTTGTTATTGAATTAAAATAATTTAATACTCAATAACATTTCACCTCCGAAAAATAAATTCTTTAACAATTGTAGATTTTATCACTACTGAAACTTTTTTTCAATAAAAAATATAAAAAACCAAGAAGAAATTTCCTGGTTTTTCATATTTTACATCTGTTTTAGCATATCAATAACTATTTTAGCTGAATTATCAGCAGCGATATTAACAAAATCATTGTAGTTCATATGAGCACTTCCATCTGCTTTGTCAGACATAGATCTAATAACAACAACTGGAGCTTTATAAAGATTAGCAACGTGTGCAACAGCAGCACCTTCCATCTCAACAGCCATTGCACCGAAATCAGCCTCTAAAGCTTGAACAGTTTTCTTATCAGCTATAAATTGATCTCCTGTTGCAATAGTTCCAATATGTACTTTGTTTTTACCTAAAACTTTTTCTGCAGAAGTTTTAGCTATTTTGATAAGTTCTTTATCAGCAGAGAATTTAGAATCTACTGAACCAGGAACAGAACCTTTTTTAGAACCAAATACAGTAGTATCATAGTCATGCTGAACAAGATAATCAGATATAACTACATCAGTTATATTTAAATTACTGTTGATAGCTCCAGCAACACCTGTAAAGATTATTTTATTTACGTCATACTCTTCCATAGCTATTGTAGTAGACATAGCAGCATTAACTTTTCCTATTCCAGATTTAAAAACAACAACATCTTTATTTTCTAATTTACCTTCATAAAATATAACAGATGCTCTTTCTTCTTTCTTAACATCTTTCATTACAGAGAGTAAAATTTTGATTTCAGAGTCCATAGCTCCAATTATAGCTATTCTTTCAGCTAAACTTAGAGTTGAGCTTAAAAGAGTTAAAAGTAATAATAGTTTTTTCATTAATATTCTCCTCAAAAATAATATTTAAAGCAAAAAATAGTATCATGAATACTAGAATAATACAATAATTTTTAATTTTGAAATACACTAAGTTTGACAAAAATTAAAATTTAGTGTATATAAATATTGAGAAACTGATTTTTTAAAAAATATCTGGAGATGATGCTATGAAAAAGATGTTAATTTTGATTGGAAGTATCTGTATAGCTACAATGAGTTTTGCTAAGTTAAATGATGGAACATTTAGAGTAGAAGATAAAAATTTTGACAAAAGAGGTTGGAAAGTTTTTGTGGAGTTAGTAGTTAAAAATTCTAAAATTGAAAGTTCAAATTTTGATTATCTTAATGCAGATGGAAAACTGAAAAGTAAAGATATCGAATATAATAAAAAGTATCGTGAAATTAGTAAAATGGATATACCAGAATTCCAACAAATTTTTTCTGAGGGATTAGTAGAAACTCAGAATCCAGATGAGATAGATGATGTTGCAGGAGCTTCACAATCATTGATTCAATTTAAAACGCTTGTAAAAGCAGCAATGAGAGCTTCAGAAGAGAATAACAAAGAGGTTATAGAGGTTGAATTAAAATAGGAGGAATAAATGAAAATAGTTCAAACATCTTCAACGAGTGCTTCACTTGTTGAGTTTCAATTAGAAAGAGGTGAAAGCATAAGGTTAGAACCAGGTTCAATGGTTTATAAAGATGCATCTATAAATTTACAAGGAAAAGTTAATGGTGGTTTATTTTCTGCAATAGGAAAGGTATTTTTAGGTGGAGAAAGCTTTTTTACCTCTGTTGGAACAGCTAAAGAGAGTGGAAGAATTGCAGTTGCACCAAAAGGATTTGGAAATATAAAGATAATAAATGTTTCTAATGGAAATCACTGGTATATAAATGATGGAAGTTTTCTAGCTTGTAATACCTCTGTTGATTATAGTTGTACAAGACAGAAAAGAATTTTAAACTCAATACTTGGTGGAACAGGTGGTTTCTTTATATTGAAATCAAAAGGAGAGGGAGAGTTACTACTGAGTGGGTTTGGAGATTTAGTAGAAATAGATTTAGATGGATCACAACCTTTCCAAATAGACAATGGACATGTTGTTTGCTGGCAAGAGAGTTTAGATTATAAAATGGAGATGGCAAGTGGACTTTTTGGTTTTAGAACTGGAGAAGGGTTATTAAATACTTTCAGAGGTAGAGGAAAGGTTATAATACAAACTAGAAATATTCAATCGTTTGTGGATATGCTAGTTGATTATATACCGTTCCCAAAAGAGAATAAAAGTAAGTAGTAAATAAGGTATGTATTCTTTTAGAGGATGCATACCTTTTCTTAAATTATATTATCTATAAATTTTAATTTAATTTACAAACTATTTTTAAAAAAATTATTTTGACTAATAAACATTCTAGAGTATAATATACAAAAATAGAAAGAGGTGGGTGAAATTGAATTGAAGAAAAACGATTTAACAACTGGAGATATAAAAAAAATCTTGTTAACTTTAGCATTACCAATAATGGGATCATCTTTTTTACAAATGATATATGGATTGGTAGATATGTTTTGGGTTGGAAAGATAAGTAGTGATGCTGTAGCGGCTGTTGGAACGGCTAGTTTTTTTATAAACTTAGGTTATGCAATAAACTCTATGATTGTAGTTGGAGCAGGTATAAAAATATCACATGTTATTGGAGCTAAAGATTTTGAAAAAACAAAAGAGTATATAAAAGCTTCATGTACTGCTAACTTTATAATGGCAATTACATTTATTTTACCAGTTTTAATATTTTCAAAAAATTTAGTAAGATTTTTTAATTTAACAGAAAATGTAGAAGGTATGGCTAGAACTTATCTAATTGTAGCTGGAGCTGGATTAATATTTAAATTCTTCAACTTTTTATATTCAAGAATATTAAATAGTTACGGAGAGAGTAAGTTACCTTTTAAAATTAGTTGTGTTGGAGTGATATTAAATATAATATTAGATCCAATCTTTATATTTTTATTTAAATGGGGTGTTTTAGGAGCTGCTTTAGCAACAGTTTTATCAGAAGGAATAAACACTTACCTATTTATAAAAAAATCAAAAGATTATTTCAAATTAGATAGCTATGTTTCAAAAAGTTGGACTAAAATGAAAGAGATGTTAACTTTAGGGTCGCCAATAGCTGTTCAAAGAGTTCTGTTTACAGGATTTGGAATAACTATGGCAAAAATTATTTCAAAATGGGGACCTGATGCTATTGCAGCTCAAAAAATTGGATTGCAGATAGAATCTATTACTTTTATGACTATAGCAGGACTTCAAGGAGCTATAGGAAGCTTTGTAGGGCAAAATTACGGAGCTAAGCTTCATTCAAGAATAAAAGATGGCTATAAAGCTGGAATCTATATTTCAACAATAATAGGAGTTTTAACAACATTAATATTTATAATATTCCCTGAAACTTTAGTACAAGTCTTTGTAAAAAAAAGAGAAACAGTTGAGATTGCAGTAAATTATATGAGAATAATAGGTTTATCACAACTATTTATGTGTTATGAAATAGTAACAAATGGAGCTTTTAGTGGAATAGGAAAGCCAAAAATTCCGTCAACAATTAGTATAATATTTACATCACTTAGAATACCTATGGCTTTTATTCTATCAAAAGATGAATACTTTGGATTGAATGGAGTTTGGATAAGTATAGCTTTATCAAGTGTTATAAAAGGAATTATATCACCTTTAACGTTTAAAAAATATTTGAATAATGGAGTGAAAAAAGATGAATTTAATAAAAGAGCTAATTAGAAAATATGATTTAGGAATTGAAGTCAAAAAAGGAAGCTTTGGAATAGAAAAAGAGAGTTTAAGAGTAAATGAGAATGGGGAGCTTGCACTAACACCTCACCCTGAAATTTTTAAAGACAAATTAAATCATCCGTTTGTAACGGTTGACTTTTCAGAAAGTCAATTGGAGATGATTACACCACCAGGAAAAAGTGTAGAAGAGGCTTATAATTTTTTAAAAAATATTCATGAAATAGTAACATTAAATCTAAAAGATGAATTTTTATGGTCTCAAAGTGTTCCACCAATATTACCAGAAGAGTCATTAATACCAATTGCTAAGTTTAAGAATAATAAAGAGTTAGAAGAGTATAGAGAGAAACTTGCAGAAAAGTATGGAAGAAAAAAACAACTTCTATCTGGAATACATTTTAATTTCTCATTTGAAGATGAGTTTTTAAAAGAGTTATATAAATTATCAAAATCAGAATTAACATTTAAAGAGTTTAAAAATAATGTGTACCTTAAAATATCAAGAAATTATTTTAAATATGGTTGGTTAGTTATATATCTATTGGGAGCTAGTCCTGTAGTTCATGAAACGTATCTTCAAAAATGTATAGATAAAATGGAAAAATTTACAAATGATACATATTACTCAGAAGATATAGTTTCATTTAGAAATAGTAGTTGTGGTTATAGAAATAAAGAAGATTTTTTTGTGAATTATGAAAGTGTTGAAAAATATATAAAATCTTTGGAGGATTTAGTAGAAAAAAAGTTTATATCTAATCCAAAAGAATATTATAGTCCTATAAGACTTAAAACTAAAAAAAATAAAGAAATACTAAACGAATTAAATGAAAATGGTGTTGATTATTTAGAATTTAGAGCTATTGATTTAAATCCTTTCTCAGAAATAGGAATAGAGAAATTAGATTTAGAATTTTTACATCTATTTGCACTATTTTTATATTTAAAAGATGAAGACGATTTTACAGAAAAAGATTACTTTAGATATTTAAAAAACCAAGAGTTACTTGCAAATAAAGGTAATTCAGAAGAATTTAAACTAATTTGTTGTAAAGATAAAGAGATTTCTCCAAAAGAACACTCTTTAGCAATATTAGAGATGATAGAAAAAGAACTTTTAGAAATAAACTCATTTACAGAAAAAGATAGAAAAACATTGGAATATCAAAGAAATAAAATTTTATCAAAACAACGTTACACAGAGTTAGTTTTGAATAGTGTTAAAAAAGAAGGTTTTGTTGATTTTCATATAAATAAAGCAAAGGAATCTTTAGTTACTGCTAAAAATAGTGAATATACATTAAAAGGATTCGAAGATTTTGAGCTTTCAACACAGATAGTATTGAAAGCTGCAATTAAGAATGGAGTTAAGTTTAATATTTTAGATAGAGCTGAAAACTTCATATCTTTAGAAAAAAATGGAAAAATAGAATATGTAAAACAAGCAACAAAAACATCTCTTGATTCATATGTAACAATGCTGATAATGGAGAATAAAGTAGTAACGAAAAAATTATTAGAGCAAAATAAAATAGATGTACCTATTGGAAGAGATTACTCAAATATAGAAGTTGCAAAAAATGACTATAGAAAATACTCTGCTGGAACAGTTATAAAACCAAAATCAACAAACTTTGGTTTGGGAATAACTATATTTAAAGATGAATTTAAGAAAGAAGATTATGATAGAGCAATAGAATTAGCTTTTAAAGAGGATAACTCTATCTTAATAGAGAAGTTTGTAAAAGGAAAAGAGTATAGAATATTTGTTGTAGGTAATGAAGTTGTAGGAATATTACATAGAGTTCCAGCAAACGTTGTTGGAGATGGAGTTAAAACCATAGAAGAGCTTGTATTACAAAAAAATAAAGATCCTTTAAGAGGAGAGGGATATAAAACTCCACTTGAAAAGATAAAATTAGGTGAACCTGAAAAAATGTTTTTAAAAGCTCAAAATTTAACTATAGACTATAAACCAGAAGAGAATGAGGTTGTATATTTAAGAGAGAATTCAAATATAAGCACAGGTGGAGATAGTATAGATTTTACAGATGATATATTGGATGTATATAAAGATATTGCTATTAAAGCTTCAAAATCAGTGGGAGCAAAAATTTGTGGCGTTGATATGATGATAGAGGATATAACGAAAGAAAATCCATCAGGAAATTACTCAATTATAGAGTTGAATTTTAATCCTGCAATACATATTCATTGTTATCCATATAAAGGAAAAAATAGAAATTTAGGTGAAAAAATACTAGAGGCTTTAGGATTTTTAGATTAACAAAAAGAGCAAAATCAATTTTATTGATTTTGCTCTTTTACATTTTACTTATTGAACGTAGCTTCCTAAATAAGTTAAAATTTTCTTTTTAATTCTTTGAATAGTATTATCAATCTTTTTAGGACTTTCCTCTAAAAATTCTGAAATTTCTATATAACTATATTCTTTACAAAGGTAATAGAATACTTTCTTTTCAAGGTCACTTAAATTATCTACTAAAAATCCTTCTAAAAGTCTAACTAACTCTTTTCCTAAAACAATCTCTTCTGGATTGTAGAAATTTATAGAAGGTGCATTGTATTTTGTAACTTCTTCAAAACCAACATACTCTTCACCCATTAAAGCTGAATTTAAATTTTGATATTTAGCTGAACTGTGTGTTTTAACAGCAGTAATAATTTGTCTTCTTATACATAAATTAGCAAATGTACTAAAACATGCATTTTTATTTTCATCAAAAGATTTAATAGCCTTCATAAGACCAATATATCCCTCTTGTAATAAATCATCTGACTCTGCACCTTTTAAGAAAAATTTATAATTATTTCTTAAAATAGTACTTTGGTATTCTAGAAAAATTTTCTCATTTGCTTCTTCATTCCCCTGTTGTGCTAATCTAATATCTCTAATTTCAATCATTTTGTCCCCCCGAATTTAGTATAAATTATATACTATAATAGTACCAAATAAAAAGAACAATTTAAATATTCCAATTTTTTCTTTTTTTAATTACTTTTTGGTATGTTATAATTAAAATAAAAAAAGCAGGTGATTTTATGGAAAAATATATAATAGAAAGTTTAAAAACAAGTGTTTTGGATTCATCAATAGAGTCTAAATTAGATTTTCAATATAAACTTTTATCAAATAAAAATAACAAAATAATAACAGATATAAGAAAAGAATTAGAGGAATGTGAAGAGTTTATAATCTCTGTAGCTTTTATAACAGAGGGAGGAGTATCTTTAATTTCTGATCAGTTAAAAAACCTTCAAAACAAAAGGGTTAAAGGTAAAATTTTAGCAGGAGATTATCTTAATTTCACTCAACCAAAAGCGTTAGAAAAACTTTTAAGTTATGAAAATTTAGAAGTAAAACTTTTAATGGAGGAAAAATTTCATGCTAAGGGTTATTTTTTCAAAAAAAATGGAATTTGGAGTTTAATAATTGGAAGCAGCAACCTAACTGGAACAGCTTTAACAGTTAATTTTGAGTGGAATTTAAAAATTAGCTCTCTTCAGAAAGGAAAAATATTAAATGATATCTTTGATGAATTTAATTCAACCTATGAAAAATTATCAATACTAACAAGTGATATAATCTCTGATTATAAAAAAATATATAATCTATCAAAAGAGTTAAAAGAAAAACAAAAGAGTATTTCAGTTAAAAATAAAAAAATAGAGCCGAACAAGATGCAGGTATTGGCTTTGAAAAATTTAAAAGAATTACGAAAAAATAAAAATAAAGGGTTATTAATAAGTGCCACTGGAACTGGAAAAACATTTTTGAGTGCATTTGATATATTGGATGCTAATCCTAAAAAAGTTTTATTTTTAGCTCATAGAAAAACTATTTTAGAAAAATCTAAAAGTAGTTTTAAAAAGATTTTAGAGCATAAAACCTCTGGAATATACGGAACTGATAATATAGACGATAAAGATATAGTTTTTGCAATGGTACAAACTCTGAGTAAAGAGAAACATTATAAAAACCTATCTCCTGAAATATTTGATTATATTGTAGTTGATGAAGTTCACCATAGTGGAGCTAAAAGTTATCAAGAGATTTTAAGCTATTTTAAACCAAAGTTTTTATTAGGTATGACTGCTACACCTGAAAGAGGAGATGATTTTGATATATATAAGCTTTTTGATAACAATATAGCTTATGAAATTAGACTACATGATGCATTGAAAGAGGAGCTATTATGTCCTTTTCATTACTTTGGAATACTGGACATATCTATTGATGGAAAAGAGATAGATGAAAAAACATCTATTAAAGATTTAGTTTTAGATGAAAGATTGGAGCATATAATAGAAAAAACTAGATATTATGGATACAGTGGAGAAAAGCTACACGGTTTAATGTTTGTTTCTAAAGTTGAAGAAGCTAAAATTTTAGCAGAAAAATTAAATGAGAGAGGTATAAAATCAAAAGCTTTAACTGGACAAGATAGTGATACTGAAAGAGAGAGAAGTATCTTAGAGCTAGAAAATGGAGAGATTGAATATTTAATAACGGTCGATATTTTCAATGAGGGTGTAGATATCCCATGTGTAAATCAAGTTGTTTTTCTTAGACCAACAGAATCTTCTATTATATATATTCAACAATTAGGAAGAGGACTTAGAAAAAATAAAAACAAAGAGTATGTTGTAGTTTTAGATTTTATAGGAAATTATCAAAAAAATTTCTTAATACCAAATGCAATCTCTGGAGATAGTAGTTTTAATAGAGATTCTATGAAAATGTTTATGATAAATGGTACAAATACTATTCCAGGAGAAAGTAGCATTGTTTTTGAAAATATAGCAAGAGAACGAATTTTTGAAAATATAAATAAAACAAATTTTTCAACTAAAAAAAATATAGAACATGATTTTAATCTTCTTTATAAAAAATTAGGTAGAGTACCTTTATTAAATGACTTTTATAAAAATGCTATGATAGACCCATCTGTAATATTGAAATTCAGAAAAGATTATGATGAGGTATTAAAATTATTAAAACCAGATTTAAATATTGGTGAAGTGAATAAAATAGAAAAAAATTATTTAACATTCTTATCAAGCTGTTTTACTCCAGCTAAAAGACCTCATGAAATTATTATTTTGAAAGAGATTTTATCTAAGGGTAAACTAACATTAGATGATTTATCTAAAACTTTAAAAAATAGATTTAATATTGAAAATGCATTCAAACATCTATCAAAAGATATTTTTAAAAGTTTATCAACAATAAAAGAGTATTTTCCAATAATAAGAAAACAAAATGAAAAATATATATTAGAAGATAATTTTTTGAACAGTTACAAAAAAAACTCTTACTTTAAAATGTTGGTTGATGATTTATTAGATTATAATCTAGAATATGGGATTAAGAATTATAAAGAGTTTTATAAAGAAAGTATTGTTAAATATAAAAACTACACAAAACAAGAAGCTTTTAAATATATGAATCTTGACTTTAATAATGGTTATCAGGTAAGTGGGTATACAATATTTGAAGCAGAAAAAAAAGTTATGATTTTCATAACCTTGGATGATTCAGTTCCTTTCAAAATTTATGATAATGTTTTTTATGATAAGCAAAGGTTTAATTGGTTTTCTAAGAGTAATAGATGTTTAGAAAGAAATGGAAAACTGACTGGTGAGGGAAGAATAGCTCGAAATGAATATTGTATTGAAGTGTTTTTAAAAAAGAAAATGGGTGAAACTTTCTTCTATTTAGGAGAGGTATCAGAGGTTTTAAGTGCTGAAGAGTGCTTAGGTAAAAACAATGAGCCTCTAGTTCAGTATCAATTTATGTTAAAAGATGAAATAGAAGAAAGTTTATTTAGTTACTTTAATTTTTAAATTTTTTTATTATATTGTGAATTACAATTATCTTTATTTTCTAAGTTTAGTTCTGATTTGATAGTGTTTACAAAAGTATCGCCAAAAATATGTTTTAAAACATTTTCATATGAGAGTATAAATGGTTTGTATTCATCTAATTTAAATCCGATTGGATTTTCTCTTCTGAAATATGCTGACTTTGATTTTTCAATATCCATACAAGCAAAATCAGAGTCATTCATAGCAAGATAGCTATTTTTTTTAGTTGGAACAAAGATATACAAATTTTCATCATTTTCAATAATCTCTAATGGGTATATAGAACACCATAGAGGTTTTGTATCTATAATTTCACCAAGAGAAGCTCCGTTGTCTATACAAATTTTATGTATAGCACAAAGATGTTTGTCAATATGAACACAAGAGGATGTGCATCTATCAAAGGTTGTATCAACATGATTATCTGGAATAAGCATCTTGTCTTTTTTTATAGATGCTATTATTTCAGATTCAGTCAATCCTTCTTCTTTTAAAATAGATACAGCTTTTGTTAAAAAATCATACTCTTTTAAATTATCTAGAATTAATTTTCTAGATTTTTTATTAAATTCATATGGAAATTGGACACAACAATTAGTCAAACAGTTAAAACAATCAAAATTAGTTAAATAAAGAAAACTTTCAATATCAACTATTGCATTATATGTTTTATTTTTTAAAACAACTGGAATATTGATTGTTTTGATGGTTTTAAAGTATAAAATTACTCTATTTTTATTCTTTTCAGAAATATTAAAATCTTTGTGTAAAAAATAGTTCATTAATCTCTCCTAAAATTTTGATATTTTTTTTAAAATATATTTAACATTATAGTACAATTCAATACAAAAACCAAGAAAAATATAAAATATAATCAAATAGCGAACACAAGTTAACCAGTTAAAAGTTAGACAAATTAGAGTATTTAAGGTACAATTCAATTACTGAACTTTTAATGCTCATCAATTTTCTCTCAAATTGATGAAAAATTTTCTAATTTAAAACAAGCAGGTACATTCCCAGTACCTGCTTGTTTTATTTTTGTATTAAATTAAAAAGAAGGAAATATAACTAATGAGTAGTAGTTAAAGTTAGGGCTAGTCAGTAGGAGGGAGAAAAATGATTCGAGATCTATTTAAAAGTAAAAAAACTTTAGAAATTGAAAAAAATCAAAAAATATTGAACAATGAAATTAAAAAATTATCTTTAGAAATACTAAAAAAAGATAGTTTTATAAAATGTAAAAATGATTTCTTTATTTCAAGAGAAAATAAAGAAAAAAAAGCTTTTGAATGGGAAAGACTTGAAGAGGAATTAAGAAAATACAATAAAGAAAACCTTCTTCTTAAAAATGACTGTGAAAAAATTATGAAAATATTAGATATAGATTCATTAAATAAACAATATTTAGTTAAAATAGAAAAGCTTATACCTGAAGTTAGATTTAAAAAGATTGTTAAGAATTTCAAAAAAAATGGAGTTATATATATCCAATGCTTAAATAGATACTTAATAGAAACTTCCATAGAAGATGAAAAAATGAAAAGTGAAGTTTTAAAAAGATATAATAAATTTTTAATTGATATAATGCCATGGGATTTAAAAACAAATCTTCTAAAAGGCGATAAAGTAACAAAAGTATATTCAAAGCATAGAAGGCTTATAAATATATTAAATGATAAATCTATCTGCTATATAGGGGATTTAAGTATAAAATTTTTAGAAGAGTTAGAAGAGGTTAATTTTTCTAAAAGTGAAATAGATATTTTTAAATTGATATATATCAATTATCAGAATAAATATTCAATTAAATTATAAGAATATAGGAATTGTGAAAGAGTGTTATTTTTTGATGCTCTTTTTTTTATTTTATTTAAAAAGGAAATAGATATTTAAAATAGTAAAGTATTTATATAAGGTATACATACAAATTTATAGAGGAGCTTATGGAAAAAACATTACTAATAATAAAACCAGATGCAGTAGAAAGAAAATTAATTGGCGAAATTATTCAAAGAGTAGAACGAAAAGGATTAGAAATTAAAGCTTTAAGAATGGAACGTGTTTCATTTGAAAAAGCTGAAAAACATTATCAAATTCATAAAGATAAGGAATTTTACAACAATTTAATCGAATTTATAACCTCTGGTCCTGTCGTCTTAATTGTAATAGAGGGAAAAGATTGTGTGAAAATAGTTAGAAATATGGCTGGAAGCACGTCTCCTTTAGAATCAATACCAGGAACTATTCGTGGAGATTTTTCAGATGATATGCTTAGAAATATTGTTCATACTTCTGATAGTGTTGAAACAAGTGAAATAGAAATCAAAAACTTTTTTAAAAGTTTATCATAAATATTTTAAATTAAACTGTGAGGTGCAATTATGGAAAATAAAAAAAAATTAGACGAATTGAAGAAAGAAGCTGTAGATAATTTAAAGAAAGATAGTATTCCAGAAAAAGAGGAAGTAGAAGATTTTTGGGATAGGTTTAAAAAATTAGAAAAAATATATAAAGATAACTTTGACAAATTAATTGCAGCAGAGTTATTAGATGTTAAAATGCTACTTTTTGAAATTGAGGAAAAATTCAAATCAAAGGATGAAAAATAACTAAGAGCACATTCAATAAAATGTACTCTTAGTTATTATCAATAGTAGTGTTATCTCTAGTAAACGCTTTGTAATCTCTTAAAATATCACAATATGCTCGAGCAACATATCCAATAACTGTTGCATCGTCAATCCAACCAGCGATAGGTATAAAGTCAGAGATAGCATCTACTGGAGATACTACATATAAGATTGCAGCACTTAAAATTAGAATACACTTTTTATCTAATTTATATTTTTTATTTTTAGTATCTTTAACTAAATTAATGATTAAAAGTAGGTCCTCAGCAGTAGCTCCTAGATTCATAGCTTTTTTAACAGCCAATTTTAAATCTTGAGAACTTAATTTTTTACCTTGAAAACTTTTGAAAAATTTCATAGCTATATTATTCATATGACATCTCCAATTAAATTAGTGTGATGTTATATTATAAGGCTTTTTTCAAATATTATCAAGTTGAAAATGATTATATAAGGAGGAAAAAATATGAAAAAAATATTATTATTAGCATTAGCCATTTCGACGTTGAGCTATTCAGCTCCTAAAACATCATATAAAACAGGAGTAGCCTTTGCTTTAAAAGATTATTTTGATACTCCAGCAGTAAAAGTAATTGAGGTGAATGATGTTGTTCAATTAGAAGAAAACGTATTTGCTCAAAGAGTTAAATATAAAACTTATAATGATTTCGGAGGCGAGATTGTTGAAGAAAATATATTTATATTGAAAAAAATAGACAATAAATATTCTTTTATGGAAAAACTGAGTAAAGAGGATATAGAGTTGTAAAAGACCTATAACAGTAAATACAAAAAACAGCTGATTATTCAGCTGTTTTTCTTTTCAAATCAAATGGATAATTAGTTATAACCCTTGTGACACCCATTTTTTTCAAATTCTTCATATCAATTATAGAATTCACAGTCCAAACATTAATTTCTATATTTTTAGCACTTAAATACTCGATATCTTTTATAAAAATAAAATTTTTTGATGGATGATATGCTGCAATTTCAAATCCCAGATTATCTATGTATTTATCTAAATTAAGAAGATGACTTTCAACTAAAAGCCCTATTTTAACACTATCATCTAACTCTTTTAAATTTTTTAAAAGATTATGGCTAAAAGATGAAACTATAATATTTTTATGTTTATAATTTTTTATTATATCTGATAATAGAGTTTCAGTACCTCTTTCTCTTGAATACTCCTCTTTCAGCTCTATATTTATAAGAAGATTATCTGGAATTATATCTAAAACCTCTTTAAGAGTTGGAATTCTCTCTCCACTAAATTTTTCATCAAACCAACTTCCAACATCTAATTTTTTTAGTTCCTCAAGATTATGGTCTCTTAAGTAACCACTACCATTAGATGTTCTTTCTAAAGTCCAATCATGAAAAACAACCAACTCTCCATCTTTAGTTTGTTGCACATCAAACTCAAATCCATCACAACCATCAACTATAGCTTTTTTAAATGCAGCTATTGTATTTTCTGGAGCACTTCCAGAAGCACCTCTATGAGCTAAAATTTCCATAATATCCTCCTATATTTTCTTTTTAATATTAATGAAAGTATCGTAATATGCAACTTGGCCACCAATATCAGAGGCAAAACTATTTGTTAAATAATTAGGATTTCCTTGAACTGAGTTCCACTTCATGAAAATATATGCTTCATTTTTTTTAAGATTTTTATCTATGTTAACTATAGATTCTATCACTCCATTTGAAGAGGTAACTTTAACAATATCCCCCTCCTCCAATCCAGAAGAATTTTTAACAGAGATATATATATGAGATGCTGTTTCAATTTTTTGATTATGCTGATTAAATAGTGAATCGTTACTATGAGGAGTTACTAATCTAATAGGGTAATCATTATTTCCCTCTCTTGATTTCATAAATTTAGGCATTGGGTCAAACCCTTCATCAAGAGCTGTTGGACTATAAATCTCTATTTTTCCAGAAGGTGTTTTAAATTTTTTATCTTCCCAAGCTATAAATCCTTTTTGAATATTTATATCTTCTTTTTTTAGCATCTCAAGATTTATACCTAAAGGTTCAATAACTCTATTTAAATACTCTTCTTTGGAAACAAGTGGATAATCTTTTAAATTCATAAGTTTCGCTAGTTTTTGAAAGAATATATACTCGTCCATATTCTCATTCGCAGGTTCTACAACTTTTTCGTTATACATTAGAGATGGCATAAGCATTGATGAATATATGATATCTTCACTCTCTAATGTATTTGTTACTGGAATAATTAAATCACTATTTTTAGCTGTATCTGTTAAAAACATATCAAAACAAACTTTAAAAGGGATACTTTTATATGATTCTAAAGTTCTATTTAAATCTGGTAATTGATTTAAAGGATTTGCTTTACTAATAAAGATAATCTCTATTTTATTTTCATTTACAAAATGAGAGAAATCTGTAATTTGAAATTCTCTAGAGTTTATAGCGTAATCCGAACTATTATAAGGATCTCTATTTAAAACGTCAGGATATATTTTACTAGAATAAAAAGCTCCTGCACCACTTTTTCCAATGTTTCCTGTAATACTCATAAGAGCATCAATAGCTCTTACATTATTTCCACCATTAGTATATTTTTGTAATCCGTAACCAATGAAAGTCATAATATTTCCAAGAGATATGTAATCTAAAATTTGTTCTAAAATCTCTATTGAAACACCGCACTCTTCTATAAGTTCATTTAAATTCATCTCTATTAATTCTTTTTTATAAATATCAAATCCTACAGTATAACGGTCGCAAAAATCGTAGTCAATCAAATCTTTTTCGATTGCTAATTTACTAATCGCTAAAGCTAAAGCACCATCAGTTCCAGCTTTTACATTTATATGTAAATCACTAATAGAAGATGTTTCATTATTTCTAAAATCAATTGTAATTATTTTAACTCCTAATTTTTTTAATTCAATTAATTTTTTGAATAGATGAATAGATGTTGATGCAGGATTTCTAGACCATAAAATTATAACATTTGCATTTTTCATATCATCTAAATCACTCGTTTTTCTAGTTCCAAAATCATAATCTTGAGCTGCTGACCCTGCTGACCAACAAGTTCCACCACTAACTGTTGATATACCACCTAAAAAATTAAAAAAAACATCATGTATTCCTTTTAAAAGACCGCCTGCTCCAGATTCACAGTAATGGATTATAGAGTTGCTATTTTCTACATTATTTAACTTATTTTTAATTAATTCTAAAGCTTCATCAAATTCAATCTCTTCATATCCCTCTCCAACTCGTAATAGAGGCTTTGTAACTCTATTAGGGTCATAAAGACGTTCTAAGTGCTTCAAACCTTTAGAGCATATAAAACCATCTGTTAAAGAGTTTTCAGAGCTCCCCTCTAATTTAATAACCTTTCCATCTTTTTTATATACATCTATTTTACAAACATCAAAACAATCCAATGAACAACTATTTTTAAATATCTCCATAAAACCCTCCTAAAATTTTAAACTAATTATATCATATTTCTAAAAAAAATGTTATGATGAAAGGATGACAAAAAATATAAATAACAGGAGGATCATTTGAAACAAGAATTAACTTTACAAAACGGAGACATAAAAAAATTACTTATAAAATACTCTATTCCAGCAATAATAAGTATGCTAGTTAGTGCACTTTATAATGTTGTAGATAGAATTTTCATAGGAAACATGGATGAAATTGGTGCTTTAGCAATAACAGGTGTAGGTATAACAATGCCTATAGTGACAATTGTACTTGCATTTTCTATGTTAGTAGGAATAGGAGCAACTGCAAATATATCAATCAAGTTAGGTAAAAAAAATAGAGATGGTGCTGAAAAAATAATGGGTAACATAATAACTCTTTCAGTTATACTTGGATTACTTATAACTGTTTTAGGGACTATATTTAGAGATCCCATATTAACAGCATTCGGTGCTAGTGAGAGTACATTAAAATACGCTGGAGAATATATAGGTGTAATACTATATGGTACTGTTTTTAATATAATGGGTTATGCATTGAATAGTACGATTCGAGCTGATGGAAGCCCTAAAATATGTTCAGCTATAATGGTATTTAGCTGTTTTGTAAATATTATATTAGACCCAATATTTATTTTCACTTTAGGATTGGGAATTAAAGGAGCTGCAATAGCTACAGTTTTATCGCAAGTTATGACAGCGTTATTATCATTTATCTACTATATGAGTAAAAAATCAGATTTAAAAATAAAAAAAGAAAACTTAATTTTAGACAAATATATTGTAAAAGTGATACTAGCAATAGGTATTTCACCGTTCACAATGCAGTTAGCAACAAGTATGGTTCAAGTTATAAATAATAACGCTTTAAAAACATATGGAGGAGATTTAGCAATAGGTGCTATGGCAACTATAAATGCAGTAGCACTACTATGTTTTATGCCAGTATTTGGTATATCTCAAGGTGCTCAACCAATAATAGGTTATAATTTTGGAGCTAAGCAATATTCTAGAATGGCTGAAACATATAAAATAGCTGCATGGTCTGGAGTTATAATATTTCTAGTTTCACTATTGTTGATAGAGGTATTCCCAACTCAGATTGTTGGACTGTTTAATAAAAATCCAGAAATAATGAAAATTTCTATTGATGGAATGAGGTTGTATTTAGTTGCAATGCCTGCAATAGGATTAGGAATGGCTGGAAGTAATTACTTCTTAGCAATAGGAGAGGGAAAAGCTGCAATGTTCCTTAGTTTATTAAGACAAGTTTTATTGTTGATTCCTTTAATAATTATATTTTCTAAGTTGTATGGATTAACAGGTGTTTGGATAGCTCAACCAATTTGTGATGTAATTGCTGCAACTGTAACGATAATAATGGTTAATAGAAGTTTAGAAAAACATACTCGTAAAAAGTTTTCATTATTTAAAAAAAATATTTAACTAAAAAGCTACTCTAAAAAAGGGTAGCTTTTTTTATAAAAAAAATTATATTTTAAAAAGGAAAAAAAGAAAAAATAAGTATAAATAAAATATGAAAATGAAGTTAATAAAATAAAGGGGAGATATAAAAATGGCGAACGGGAAAATGAACTTTGATCAATTTGAAGGCAACGAAATGAATTACATTCCAAGAGAGTTTTTGAGAGGGGGAGAAGAAAAAAGAAAAGTTCCCAAAATGAAAAAAGAAAATAAAGAAAAAAGTAAAGGTCGTATTGTAAACGAAAGAAAAAAGTTTAATGAATTAACAATAGATTTTGAAGAAAATTAATATATAAAAAATGGACTATAAAAGTCCATTTTTTAATTTTCTATCCAATTTGTTTTTCCTATAATTTCACTGATTAATTCATGCCCCATTTGAGGATGAATTGTTTCCTCATGAGCAATAGTAACTATAGACATAGCCATTGCAAATTTAACAGTTTCTTTAATAGTAAGATTATTAATGTAACCGAATCCTAATCCAGCAACAAAAGAATCCCCAGCTCCAGTAACATTTTTAACTGTAACTCCAGTAGCTTTTAATGTTCCACTTTCAATTCCGTTAGTATAGTAGATTCCATCTGCATCTAAACTAATAAATACATTTTTGATACCTAAAGAAAGGAAATGATTTCCAACTTTTTCTAAATCTTCTCTATTATTAATTTTCATTCCAGATAAAACCTCTGCTTCAACTCTATTAGGTTTAATTGTATGGAAATGCTGTATAAGATGTTTAACTTTATCAGCTTTAGTAGAAGATATTGGATCAAGTATGAATTTAGTTTTTCCTCTGAATTTAGTTAAAAGATATTCTAAGTTAATAGGATCATCCGCATCTAAGAAAGTGTATGCAGCATTTTCTATCATAGGTCCTTTCGAATCTATGAATTCAGTAGTCATAGCACTGATACTTTCTAAATCTGCAACAGCTGAAACCATTTCACCAGTTTGGTCAAGAATTGCCATATATGTAGGCGTACTTTGTCCCTCTAAAACTAAAGAGTTTCTCATGTCATATCCAATTTTTAAAGAATGTGTTAACATAGAACGTCCGATTTCATCGTCTCCTACAATAGATATAAATTTAGTTTTGATACCAACTCTAGCCATATTTTCTGCAATGTTTCTTGATACTCCACCGAAAGATATTTTTATTTTTCCTGGAATAGAATCACATGCTTTATATGGTGATTTGCAAAAACCAAACATATCAACAACAGAAGCTCCAAAAACTAGTATATATTTTTGTCCACTTAGACAATCTTGCATTATAAATCCTCCTAAATATAAAAAAAATAAATAAATACATTTTAACAGATTTTTTACAAAAGTCAAAGATATATTTCTTTTTTTAGAGATAAGTGGTATAATAAGGAATTGATATAATATATTATTTTAGAGGAGAACATGTGACTAATTTTAATGATTTGAAAGTTAATAAGAATATAATAAACCTTTTAAGTAAGAAAGGAATAAAGCAACCAACAGAAATTCAGATAGAAGCTATCCCAGCTATAGCAAATGGTAAAGACGTAATCGGACAAGCTTCAACAGGAAGTGGAAAAACTTTTGCTTTCTTAATTCCATTACTTCAAAAGATAACTAGAAGTACAAAAGAGCCTCAAGGTTTAATTCTTGTTCCAACAAGAGAACTTGCTATTCAGATTGCTGAAGAGTGTGAAAAAATAAATTCAGATAATAGAAAAGTTTTACTTGCTTATGGTGGAAGAGAGATTGCAGGGCAGATTGAAAATTTAAACAAAGGTGCTGATATTGTAATTGGTACTCCTGGAAGAATAGTTGACTTAATCGAAAGAAAAGCAATTGATTTATCTAAACTAAAAACATTAATACTTGATGAAGTAGATCAAATGTTATTGATGGGATTCAGAAACGAGATGGATAAAATTGTAGAGGTTTCTAATAGAAAGAGACAAACTCTTTGTTTCTCTGCTACAATAGATTCAACTGTTAAAAAAATGGCTTATAGAATTACAAAAGAGCCGATTAATATAGTTATAGAAAGTAAAGAAAATAAACTTTTAAATATTAATCAATACTTTATAAAAACTACAGACAGAAGAAAAGTTGATACACTTTCTATTTTATTAAATGAAACAAACCCTTTTATGGGTATAATATTCTGTAGAACAAAAGCTAGAGTTGATAACTTAGAGCAAGAACTATCACTAAAAGGATATTCTTGTCAAAAACTTCATAGTGATATACCTCAAGCTAAAAGAGAAAAAATAATGAAATCTTTTAAAGATGTAGAGTTCCAATTCTTAGTTGCTACAGATGTTGCTGCTAGAGGAGTAGATATAACAGGAGTTACACATATCTTTAACTATGATATGACTGAGGAAGTAGAAAGCTATATCCATAGAATAGGTAGAACTGGTAGAGCTGGTGAAAAAGGTGACTCTTATTTATTTGTTACTGATAGAAATGAACAGATGCTTAACGATATAGAAGAGCATATCGGATTCTCTATGACGGAGAAAGAGATTGAATACATTCAAAATGTAGAATCAACACTTGAATTACCTAAAAAGAAGTATAATAAGAAAATAAACGCAAGAACAAAAAATATAGAAGAGCAAAAAAACCGTTACAGAAAATAAAAACGAAACAAAAAGAAGTGGGGGCTGACTAAAATGGAAAGAATACAAAAACAAATGGAATTTTTATTTGAAATTGATAAAGTGAAGGATGTTTTTAGACAATCTTTAATTATTGAGGGTAAAAGAGAGGAAAATGATGCTGAGCACAGCTGGCATATGGCACTTGTTGCACTTACAATAAGAGAATATTTTGAGGGTGAATTAGATTTAGAAAAAACATTAAAAATGATTTTAATTCATGATTTAGTTGAGATTTATGCAGGAGATACTCCAGCTTTTGGTGCTCAAAGACCTGATAAAGCAGAGGAAGAGCTAAAAGCAGCAGAGAAAATTTTCTCTCTCCTACCAGAAGATCAAAGAGAATATTTCTTAACTCTATGGATAGAGTTTGAGAATTGTGAAACTAATGAAGCGAAATTTGCAAATGTTTGTGATAGATATCAAGGATTCATGCAAAACTTAACATCAGACGGACATACTTGGAAAAAATTTAACGTTCCTTTAGAAACGGTTTTAAAAAGAATAGAACCTATAAAAAAATACACACCAAAACTATATCATGATTATATGATGCATGAAATCGCAAAATATAAAGAAAAAGGTATCATAAAGTAAAAAAAATAAAAATAATATTATAAAGTATTGACATTTGAAGGTTTAGTGAGTATAATCGGTTTAAAGACACCATAAATAAAGGGGTTTCATTTTCTGGTTTCTTGTTTATTATAATTTATAATGTTCAAGGAGGATAACAATGACTAAAAAAGAGTTTATCGAATTATTTGCAAAGACTGGAGAATACAGTAAAAAAGATGCAGAGAAAGCAGTTAAGTTATTTTTAGATTTAGTTGAAGGAAAACTAGTAGAGGGTGAACCAGTATCATTTATTGGTTGGGGAAAATTTGAAGTAGTTACTAGAGCAGCCAGAAATGTAAGAAATCCACAAACAGGCGACACAATGAAATTAAAAAAGAAAAAAGTTGTTAAGTTTAGAGTTGGTAAGTCTTTAGAGGAAAAAGTAGCAGTAAAAAAGAAAAAATAAGAACAAAAAATAGTATACTTAATTACAAAAGCTTCGAATACAATTCTTTTGAAGAATACAGTTCGGAGCTTTTTTATTTAAAAAGAGGTGGAAATGAAAGTCGTTATAAATAATATCAATGTATCTATAGAAAAAGATCAAAACCTTGAACTAGAAAAAGAGATTGTAAAAAGAGGAATTAAAGCTGATAATATAGACAGAGTTGAATATTCAAAAAGATCAATAGATAGTAGAAAAAAAAGTGAAATAAAATTTGTATATAATATAGAAGTTACATTAAAAAGTGATGTGGATGTATCATCTTTAGATAATGTAAACTTGGTGAAAGAGATAGAAGAGTTAAAATTAACTCCGAAATCAGGAATAGAGAGAGTTGCTGTAATAGGTACAGGACCCGCAGGACTATTTGCTGCTTTGAGACTTTGTGAGCTAGGTATTAAACCAGTAATATATGAACGTGGAGAAAAAGTTGATGAAAGAGATGAGACTATAGATAAATTTGTTCAATTTAGTATACTCGACACTAATTCAAATATACAATTTGGAGAGGGAGGAGCTGGAACTTATTCTGATGGTAAATTGAATACCAGAGTAAAAAGCGGTTACATGAATAAAGTTTTTATGGAACTTGTTCAAAACGGAGCTCAAGAGCAGATACTATGGGATTATAAACCTCATGTAGGTACAGATGTATTAAAGATAGTTGTAAAAAATTTAAGAGAAAAAATAATAGCTCTTGGTGGAGAATTTCACTTTAATACCTTTGTTAAAGATGTTATAATCTTAGATGGAAAAGTAAAAGGTTTAAAAATAAAAAATATTAAATCTAAAATTGAAAATGAAGAAACTGAGCTATTCAATCATGTTATATTAGCAATTGGACACTCATCAAGAGATACTTACAGAATGCTTCACCAAAAAAGTGTTTTTATGGAAAATAAACCTTTCGCTATAGGTGCTAGAATAGAGCATCCTAGAGTTGAAATAGATAAGATGCAATATGGAAAACTAGCTGACCATCCAAATTTAGATGCTGCTACATATAGTCTAACTTATAATAACAAGGAAGAAAACAGAGGAGTATTCTCATTCTGTATGTGTCCTGGTGGAGTTATTGTTAATGCTGCTTCTGAAGAGGGTGGGTCACTTGTTAATGGTATGAGTTACTCTGGAAGAGATGGAAGATTCTCAAACTCAGCACTAGTTGTAGGTGTTAAAGCTGACGAGTTCGGAGAAGAGCTTTTCTCAGGAATGGAGTATCAAGATAGATTAGAAAAAGCAGCATATAATGAGGTCGGTAAATATGGTGCTCTTTATCAAAATGCTGTTGATTTCTTAAATGATAAAACAACAAATCACAAAATAGATTCAAGCTATGAAATGGAGTTAACAAGTTATAATTTAAATGAGCTTTTCCCTAAAGTAATATCAGATAATATGAAATTGGCTATGGGGCATTGGGAAAAAACACAGAGAAACTTTATTACTGAGCATGCAAATCTTATTGGTCCTGAAACTAGAACATCAGCTCCAGTGAAAATAACTAGAAATGAATTTGGTGAATCTATAAATACAATTGGTCTTTATCCAATAGGAGAGGGAGCAGGGTATGCTGGTGGAATTATCAGTGCTGCAATAGATGGAGTTAAAATAGTAGATTTAGCTTTTACAACAAAAGATAATTAAGATTTAAGGAGAAAAAATGAAAATTTCAAAAAAAGATGCATTAGAATGGTTTAATTACCTTTCATCTCTTTCTGGAGATAAAACAGAAGTATATAAAAAATTTAGTCCTATTATAGATTCAACTATGAGACAGATTGAATTAGCTGTAAATAAAAATCATGAAGATATGAAAAAAGAGATTCTAGATTTGAAAGATTTAAAAGGAAGAACATTTTTCGTAGGAGATGAGCAAAGTTTCCCTAAAGGATGTGTATCTTGCTTATTTGGTGATGGTTTAGGTGGAATAAGAAAGACTCACCAATGTAATCTTCTTTGTAA
>JBOFYP010000158.1:0-10694 GCA_051654725.1 Cetobacterium sp. | reverse complement strand
TTTATAAGGACATTTTAAGAGTATATAAAATACAAACGATAGATGAATTTATACAATACTTTAATGAATTATTATCTCTGGATATATTTAGAGAAAAAATTTACATTGATTTCTATGATAAATTACAAGAATATATGGGGTATGCTAAAACTACAGAGATAATGCTAGAGGAATCAGAAATAAAGAATTGTTTTAAAAATGGTGGAGATATATTAAAGTTTTTATTACAATATTTTAATAATGTTGAGATTATTAGAAACGATAAAACTGAAGGTAAATATCTAATAAAGCCAATGGAGAATTGTAAAGTTATTCAATCACGAGAATCAATTTTCATTAATGTAAGTACAAGACATCTTCCACAAAATAAAAGTTTTTCTCTTTATTTAACAGAAAAACAAAAAAAAGAAAATGGATTTAGTTATTATGAAAAAGAGAGGAAAGAGGAAAAATACAGATTTTATCAAAATTTATTTAAAAACAAGTATAATACACTTATATATATAAAAAATGAAATGAGAGAAGAAACAGCTTCTCCAATATTATCTGAAGTTTTAAACAAATATAAGATAAAGAAGTTAGAAAAAACAGTATATAGCGAAGATATTTTAGAAAAACTATTGCTATTAAAATCTGAATCAATAGTTAATTTTAAAAATGAAGATTTAATTAAAGAGAATACAGATTTTAAAAATAAAAGTTTAAATTTAGGAGCATATGATTACGAAGTCTTGGTAAAATGTGAGTATCAATTTTACTTAAATAAAATATGTTCTTTAGAATCTTTAGAAAAAGAGGAAAAATTAGGATTATCCTTAAAATTTTTAGGAACATATGTTCATGAAGTCTTTGAAAAATTAACAGATAAAATGTGGAAAAGAATTTTAAACACATCTGATTATAGTTTAACAACTGAGGAAGTAGTAGAGCTTTTAAATGCTAGTTTTTATAACAATAGAAAAAAAATACCAATTTATTTAGATGATTATTTTACTAAAATATTAATTCCACGTTTTACTAAAAATATAATTAAATTTTATAAAGAGATAGAGAATCTTTATATTGAGAAAAAAGTAAAAAGAATAGAAAGTGAAAAAAATAGTAAAAAAGAACCTCTTTTAAAGGGTGATGTAGAAGTTACTTTAAACGGTAGAGTTGATTTGGTTATTGAAACAACAAATAATAATCATATTATTGACTTTAAAACAGGTAGTAAAATAGATAGTCAGTTGGATTTTTATACAATAATGCTATATGGAGATGAAACAAAAGCTGAAAAATCTATATATAATGCATTTGAGGGTAAGTTTGAAAATCAATCAAAAATTAAATTAACAAAAGAGTTATTAAAAGAGAGATTAATAGAATTTTTCAATCAAAAAACATATCCTTTAAGTCAGAAAAAAAGTGGCTGTTCATATTGTGAATATGAAGATATATGTAGGAGGGAGTTTTAATGAAAGGAGTAGTTTTAAAAGCGAGTGCTGGAACTGGAAAGACATATAGACTTTCATTGGAGTATTTAGCCACTCTATTTAAAGGAGAAAACTATAAAGATATCTTAGTTATGACTTTTACTAAAAAAGCAACAGCAGAAATTAAAGATAGAGTTTTAATATTTTTAGAAGAGATGTATAAAAATTCAGAGTCAGGACTATATGAAAATTTAGAAAAATTACATCCAGATTTAGATTTGTCTTTTGAAAATGTTAGAAAAGTTTATTATGAGGTTTTAGATAATAAAGATAGACTTAAAATATCAACAATAGATGGATTTATAAATAATATCTTTAAAAATGTAATTGCTCCCTATTTAAATATATTTTTTTATGAGATAATAGATGATTCTGAAAATCAAGAGATTTTATTAAAGGCATTTCAAAAAATAGTTGCAGAAAAAGAGCAATTTGATAAATTTAAAATCTTCTTAGAGAATAGAACAGAACGTGATATTGAAAAATATTTAGATATATTAAAAAAGTTAATTCAAAATAGATGGAAAGTAACTTTAATAAATCAATCAAAAATTATAAAGAAAAAAGAAATATATGAAGAAAATATAGCTATAGATAAATTAACATCACATTTAATAGATGCTTTCAATATAGTTAAAGAAAAAAAAGCTGATGGTAAAGATATAGAGAGTTATATGTCAAAAGCTATAAAATGGATTCTAGAAAGTGATATATCTCATAAAGATTATGCAATAGAAAATTGGAGTGAAATTTTAAAAGCTGAAAAATGTTGGGACGGAAGAAGAGTAAGAACAACTAAAGCTAAAGATTTTGACTCTGAAATAGATATTTTGACAAAAGCTTTTAATGAGCTAAAAGAAGAGATTTCTAAAGAGGTATTCAATAAAGATGTTTTAGAATTTGAAAAAGAGATATTAAATTTTATAGAAAATTTATATGAAGTATATGATACTATAAAATTTACAGAAAAAAGATTTACACATTTAGATATAAGTAGCTATATGTTTAAATACATAAATGAATCAGATATAAATTTAATAAAGAATGGTGTAATAACTCAGTATTTTAAAGATATATTTGATAGTGAATTTAAAACAGTTTTTATAGATGAATTTCAAGATACCAGTGTTTTGCAATGGCGTATTTTAAAAGGGCTCATAGATAGCTGTGAAAACTTAATCTGTGTTGGAGATGAAAAACAGAGTATTTACGGTTGGAGAGGTGGGGAAAAATCACTTTTCGAAAATCTACATCATATAATCGGTGTAAAAGAGGAAACTATGAGTACTTCATATCGTAGTTGTAAGAATATAGTGGATTTTACTAACAAAGTTTTTAAAGGGGTTTCAGAGGCTTATAGTGAAGAGGTTAATTTAGAAAATTCAGATTCTGAATGGAAGTTTTCTCCTGTTGATGGAAAAAGTGATGAGTTAGGATATTTTGAAGTTATTAGAAAGACAGAGTTCGTTCCTAATGATGAGATAGATGAAGTAGTAGATGAAACCTTAAAAAGTGAAGAGATAGAAGAGGATATGCTTCAAACTATGGTTGATTCAATAGAGGATAATTTTAAAGATGATTATAGTGGGATTGGAATAATAGCAAGAAATAATAAGCAACTAAATGAAATCGCTTTTGCTTTGAATGAGAGAAAAATTCCATATGTAATTGAATCTAACGATTCTATAATTTACCATAGAGCAGTTAATCCAATATTTAAGTTTTTAAAATATTGTATAAATAAAGATATATTTTCTTTATTAGAATTTTTAAGAAGTGATATAGTAAAAATAGGAAATTATGAATTGAAATTTATTTTAAAAGAAAAAGAGTATATAAACAACTATATATTTCCGACTATATTATCAGAAGAAGCAGAAATATTAAATGAAAAGCAAGATTTTGATTTAGGAGCTTTAGAAAATGTTTTCCAAAAAATAAAATCAGTTTTAAATACAGGGTTAGAAAACAAAAACTTTGTATTGAACATTATTAAAGAGTTTAACTTAACAACTTTTTATTCTGGAACATCTGATTTAAAGAATGTTTTTCAATTCTTAGAAATGTCGAAAAATTATGAAAATATTTTTGATTTCTATAACTCGTTAATAAAAGAGAAGGATAATCCAAAGTTTAAACAAGTTTCTTTAGAGGAAGATAAAGCTATTACAATTTTAAGTATACATAAATCTAAGGGGTTAGAGTTTGAAACGGTTTATTATTATCATCAAGAGTCTAAAAAAGGTCAAGATAGTGGTATTCAATTCTATATAGATTTTAAGTCACCATTTAATCAAATTGATAATTATATATTTATAGATAAAAAATATGAGAAAGTTTTATCTTATCTTGGAAAAGATTATGATTTTTTAGATGAATTGAAAATAAAACAAAATCAAGAAGAGATTAATAATCTTTACGTTGCTTTAACTCGAGCTAAGAAAAATTTATTCTTAGTAGTTAATGGAGAGGGAAATAGATATTTGAAAGACTCTATAGATGGACTCAAGAGTACTAAGTGTGGTAAAATTACAAGAAATCAAAAAATTGAATCTGATTCGAGAGTTAAAAATATTGAATTATTAAACTCTATAGATTTAAATGAAAAAAAAGTTGAAGAATGTGAACAGCCTAATAGAGCACTATTGGTTGATATGGCAACAGAAGAAAAAAGAAGAATAGGTAATGCTATTCACTATTATTTAGAGTTTATTATAAATAATAGTTTAGAAGAGCATGCTGAAGCAAAAAATAGAACTTATTCAGAATATTCATCTATCATAGGTGAAGATAAACTAAATAATATTTTAGAGAGTTCAGAATTTAAAAATTTATTTAAAAAAAATTCTGTTATTTTTTCTAATAATTGGGATTATATATATCCAGAATATGAGATATACCATGATGGTAAATTGAAAAGAATAGATAGAGTTATGATAAAAAAGAGAACCCTAGAATCTAAAGGGAAAGTATTGGTAGTAGATTATAAAACAGGTGGAATCAATCAAGCACAATTAGATGAGTACATAGAGATTGTTAAGAGTCATCTAACTGGACTAGATGAAATAGAAAATTATGAAATTTTAGGTGAATTTTTAGAAATTAAATTATAAAAATATAAAATATAAAGGAGCCAAAATGAAAAAGCATGTTTTAACAGGGTTAATGTTATTAAATTTAGTATCTTTTGCAGAGGAGATTGTAGTTTATGGACCTGAATCAATGAAGTGGATTGAAACTTCAGCAGGAACTATTTTTAAAGAAAAAACAGGATCAACAATAAAATTTGTTCCAATTGATGGAGTTATATCTAGAATGAAACTAGAGAAAAGAAATCCAAAAGCAGATATAGTAGTGGGGTTAACAGATATAAATTATTTAGAAGCTAAAAATGAACAGTTAATAAAAAATTATAAACCGAGTACAGCAAGTAATATTTTAAAAAAAGATTTTATTATAGATGAAGAATGGTCAGTAACACCTATAGACTATGGGATGTTAGCATTGAACTATAATTACGAAAAGATAAATAAAGAGCTAAAAACATTTGAAGACCTAAAAAAGTACAAAAAAGAGTTGTTAATTCAAGATCCTAGAAGTTTTACAGGAGAGGGATTTATGTTGTGGACAATAGCAGTTTATGGAGAAAATTGGTTGAAATTTTGGGAAAGTTTAAAGCCATCAATTTTAACAGTATCTTCTGGTTGGTCGGATTCTTTTGCTAAATTTAGTGTAGGAGAGGGAAGTATTATGAGTGGATATGCTTCTAGTTCTTTATATTTTTATCAGGATGGTAACCAAGATAAATATAAAAGTTATATTCCAGAAGAGGGCGGATATGTTTATTTAGAAGGAGCAGCTTTAGTAAATAAAAAAGATATAAAGCAATCATCACAAAAGTTTATAGATTTTATACTAGAACCAGAGTTTCAGAAACTTGCTCTTGAAAAAAATTATATGTTCCCAGTTACAGATTATAAATTACCTGAAAATTATAAATTTGTACCAACAACAGACAAAGTTCTTAAATTAGATGCTAAATATGTAAGTGAGAATATAGAGATGTGGAAAAAGCAATTAATTGAGGTATTAAAAAAGTAATGAAAAAAAATAAAATATATAGCTATATATATCTTTTTTTATGGCTAGTTCCTTTAATTTTTTTTATAAAGGATTTTTTTGATATAAATGAAATAAACCAATTAGAAATATTAGATTATTTAAATTTGTTTAAAATATCATTTGTTCAGGGTATTTTATCTGTATTATTTTCAACATTGATAGCAATAATACCAGCATATTATATAAGTATTCAAAAAAATATACTAACAAAATTATTAGATTCATTAATTTTTATTCCATTTTTTTTCCCAACAATATCAACTGTTGTAGCTTTTACATTAATATATAATTTACCAATTTTTAAAAATATAAATCTGTTATATAGTTTAAAAGCAATTATAATTGCAAATGTTTTTTATAATAGTCCAATTATGATAAAGTATTTAAGTGAAGGAATGAAGTCTATTCCTATAAATATAATAGAAGCAAGTAAAATAGATGGCTTAAATGAAATTGAGGTATTTTATAAAATAAAATTACCTTTAATTTTCCCACAAGTTTTTAGAGGAATGTTTTTAGTGTTCGTCTATACATTTTCTTCTTTTGGAATCGTTTTAGCATTGGGTGGAATAAGATATTCAAATTTAGAAGTGGAGATTGCAAATACTCTTTTAAGAGATGCTAATTTTACAAAAGCTCTTTTACTTGGAAGTTTTCAATTTTTATTTTTAATTTCAATAAATTGTTTAGGAGATTTATATTCTCCTTATGAATTAGAAGGTGAATTTATAGAAAAAAAAGCCTCTATTTCAACAACAATATACTCAATTATTTATTTGTCACTCCAAATTTTGATTGTTTTTATAGGTATATTTTATGGATTTTATAACTTTTATACTGGTAGTTTTTCTTTCCAAAGTTTTTTTAAACTTTTTTCCAAAGATTTTAATAAAATATATCCAGTTATAGAAGCTATTTCTAATTCATTAATTTTAGCATCAATTACACCGATAGCTGTAATTTTGTTTTCATATTTACTGTTGAAAAATTTTACTAAACTAACAAGTGGAATAGTTTTTTCAACAATGGGATTTTCAAGTGCATTTTTAGGAATATCATTAATTTATATCAATATAATTTATGATATAAATTTAAAGTTGTTATTATTAATAGGATACTTTTTAATAACTTTACCAATTGCATATTCTTTTATGTATCAGTATGTGAAAGAGTTTCCGAAAGATATTTTAGATTTAGCAAAGTTGGATAGGCTATCATCTTTACAAACTTTCTTCTTTGTAGAGATACCAATACTAAAAGATATTTTTCTAGCAACATATTTACAAATATTTGCAATAATTTTAGGTGAATTTACAATCTCTTATTCTATGCAATTAGGAAGAGATTTTCCAACAATAGCATTAGTAAATTATTCTCTATTTTCAGATAAAAAATTACTAGAAAGTGCTACATTATCATCTTTAAATATTATTATAGTTATAATTTTATTTTATATATCAAATAAAATAGTTCAAAAAAACAAAAAAAACAGCAAGAACTCAAAATAAAATTCTTGCTGTTTTTTTTATAATCTTTTAAAATAAAAAGCTGATAAAATAAGATTTGAACCACTGAAAAAGATATACCAAGCTACACAAATTGCTATAAAAGTTTGTGATAAAAATGTTATTCCTACTAAAAGAATTCCAAAAAGTATATCAATAATACCAGTATTTAAAGTAAATTTAACTGAATCTGGGAAAAGCTTACGATTAAATAGAGTATTTATGAATATAAATAATCCTTTGAAAATTAAAAAGATTCCAGCATAAATAATCATATAAAATTGATTAATAAATGGTTGACTAAATAATGATAAGGATATAACAATTTCCATTACACCTATAAAAATATATAAACCCCAATGAAAATTAATAACTTTTCTAAATTGAAAACCTTTTATAAAATTTTTAACTCCACTTACAAAGAAAAATGCAGCTAATATATCAACAAGATACATTGAAAATAAATTGGGACTAAAAATACCAATAATACCAACAATACTAAAGATAATACCTGTAATAAAAAGATATCTAAAAATTTTCTTATTAAAATTCACCATAAAATCCTCCTATGTTACAGTAGAAAACTAATTAATAATATATTCTTAAAAAATTGGAAATCTCCTTTTTCAAAAAATAAAAAAAAGAACTATCTATCGTGTATATATAAATTCAATTTAGAATATATTTATTATATATTTGTATTTATTAAATTTTAAAAGTATACTTTTGTTAAGAAAAAATAAAATAAAAATTTAATGGAGGTTCTATGTTTGAATATCAATTTAACATGGCAGAAACACTTGCAATAGCAGTAATTTTATTAATAATAGGGCGTTTTATAAAAAAGAAAGTATTATTCTTTGAAAAATTTTTCATACCAGCTCCTGTAATTGGAGGAGTTATATTTTCTTTAGTAACATTAATTGGAAGAAATACAAATTCGTTTATATTTTCTTTTAACGGTGCTTTAAAAGATTTGTTAATGATAGCCTTTTTTACAACAATTGGATTTTTAGCAAGCTTAAAACTTTTAAAAAAAGGTGGAATTCAAGTATTTGTTTTTCTTTGTGTAGCAAGCAGTTTAGTGGTTATACAAAATTTAGTTGGAGTAACTTTAGCTAAATTCTTTGGATTGAATCCATTGTTAGGAATTGCAGCAGGTTCTGTTCCACTGACTGGCGGGCATGGAACATCGGGTGCTTTTGGACCTGTATTAGAAGCTGCAGGAGCAACAGGAGCTATGTCTGTAGCAATTGCTTCAGCAACATTTGGATTGGTTGCTGGGTGTATGATAGGAGGCCCTGTAGCAAAAAGATTAATGAGTCGTTATAAATTAGTGGGACATAAAGAAGATGAATTCTTAGGAGCTAATCAAAATTCAGAACCAGTAAAAGAGGAAGTTACTGAAGATAAGCTTTTTACTGCAATAATTTACATTGTCATATCTATGGGAGTGGGTGGTTTTCTTATTCCAATATCAAAAAAGTTAGGAATTGTATTACCAGCTTATATAGGACCTATGCTTGTGGCAGCTATCATTAGGAATGTGATAGATAAAAAAAATATAGAGCTACCTGTACATACAATAAATATGTTAGGAAATATATCTTTGCAACTATTTTTAGCGATGGCATTGATGTCTATGAAATTATGGGAACTTGCAGCTTTAGCAATTCCTTTAATAGTTATTTTGTTAGTTCAAACACTAATAATGGCAATTTATGCATACTTTATAACATTTAGAGTAATGGGGAAAGATTATGATGCAGCAGTTATGTCTTCTGGACATTGTGGATTTGGAATGGGAGCAACACCTAATGCAATGGCAAATATGCAATCATTTACAGCAGCAAATGGTCCATCACCAACAGCATTCTTTGTATTACCTTTAGTAGGAGCTTTGTTTATTGATTTTACAAATGCTTTCTTAATCACAATTTTTATAAATGTATTTGGAAAATAAAATCTTATTTTTGGAGGAATAAATGAAAATTGGAATTTTTGATTCTGGTGTTGGAGGACTTAGTGTTTTAAAAAGAATAAAAGAAAAAATAGATTTTGCAGACGTTATATATTATGGAGATAGTTTAAATTCACCTTATGGAAATAAAACAGTAGAAGAGATACAAAATTTTAGCTTAGCTATTGCAGATTTTTTAGTAGACAATAGAGTTGATATAATTGTAATAGCTTGTAATACTGCTACAGCAGCAGCATTAGATAAATTAAAAGAAAGAATAACAAGTATACCTATTTTAGGAGTGATTGAACCTGGAGCTTTTATAGCTGAAAAAATGAGTTTGAATAAAAAAATAGGAATTATCTCAACGCCAATAACAGCACAAAGTAAAGTTTATGAAAAAGCTATAAAAAGAATAAATTCAAACTGTGAAGTGTTTCAAAAAGGATGCGAATTACTTTGTCCAATTATTGAAAATGGTTGGACAAATTCAGATTCAAAAATATTGAAAAAGTATTTAAAAGATTTACCAAAAGATATAGATACATTAGTTTTGGGATGTACACATTATCCTCTTATAAGAGATGAAATTCAAAAATTGAGAAATGTAAAAATAATTGATCCAGCTGAAGAAACAGCATCTCAGGTTTTAAAAGAATTGAATAGTATAATATTTAAAAAAGGATTAAAGAAAAATATAAAAGATAAAATGAAAGTTGATTATTTTATAAGTGGAGACATTAATAAATTTAAAAAAACAGGTGAAGCTTTTTTAAATGAAAAAATTTCAAATATTTATCAACCAATAGTAAGTTAATAAAAAGAAAGAAGGTTTTTTTTTCGTACAATTAGTTAACAATCAAAAGATTAATAAGGAGGACATTTGATGAGTGAACTAATTAATGAAAAGTTAAATAAAATATATAAAATGCAACCGTATCTAGTTTATATAGATAGTATATTTTATATTTCAGGATCTGTAATACCTATTGATGAATTTAAAAAATATGTTGAAAATATAAATTATATAAAAAATCATAGTGAAATATTAGAAAATTATGAAAATTATACAAAAAATAGTTTACACCTTTTCTTTGATAAATATATCTCTATTTTTTCTGCAAAAGATATAAAAAATTATATTAATCAAATATTTAAAGGTAGGTTAATGATAAACAAATCAGATTTATTAGAAGGGTTGGAAAGTTATAATATATTAAATGAAGAATTTGTAGATTGTTATATAAATCAATCAGTTTATTTTGATCAAATATCTGATAGAATTAAAAAAAATTTTTTAATAGATGATTTTGAGTAGAATACTACAAAAAACGAACAAAAAAACTTGAAATTAAATACAATACATGGTATTATATAATAAATACGGGGGTATTTAGATTATTTGTAACTACTCAGCTGGTAGATTACAAAAAATAAAAAATAGCTAAATGATAGGAGATTTCTATACCGTTAGGTTAGAAGTCTCCTTTCTATTGTAACTACTCAGCTGGTAGATTACAAAAAATAAAAAATAGCTAAATGATAGGAGATTTCTATACCGTTAGGTTAGAAGTCTCCTTTCTATTTAGCTATCAATGAAATTATATCATTAAGCTCAAATATTTTCTTCAA
>JBOFYP010000157.1:0-6018 GCA_051654725.1 Cetobacterium sp. | reverse complement strand
ATTGTTTACGGTGGATTTATGACGAACTTCAACGTTGGAGACAGAGTTATTTGGGGTCCATCAACTATGCAGAATGAAAACACTGGTACTTGGGCTAAAGAGATTTCAAAAGATGAGATTAAAGAGTTAGTAAAAGCATTTGCTGATGCTGCTAGAAGAGTTAAAGCATCTGGTTTTGATGGAGTTGAAATTCATGGTGGGCATGGATATCTTTTAAGTCAATTCTTATCACCTTATTACAATAAAAGAACTGATGAGTATGGTGGTGTTATTGAAAATCGTGGAAGAATAATCTTTGAAATTTTCACGGCTATGAGAGAAGCTGTTGGAAATGATTTCCCTATCTGGATTAAGCTAAATTCAGCTGATTACACAGAAGAGGGTGGACTTACAGAAGAGGATAGTATGTATGTTGCTAGAAAATTATCTCAATTGGGAATTGATGCTATTGAGGTTACTGGTGGTAACGAATCTATCAAAGAGGTTGGAGATAATAACTTAGGGGCAGCTAGAACTAAGGTTATTGTATCGAAAGCTAATGAGTCATATTTCAAAAATTATGCTATGGAATTAGCTGAAACTATTGATACTCCTGTTATCTTAATCGGTGGAAATAGACATATCGACGTTATGGAAGAGATTTTAAATAGCAGTAAAGTTGAGTTCTTTACAATGTCTAGACCTCTAACTTGTGAGCCTGATTTACTGAACATTTGGAACTCTGGAGACTTAAAAAGACCTAAATGTGTTTCTTGTAACAAATGTTACTTCACACCTGGAAAAAGATGTATCTTCAACTTGAAAAAATAATATGTAAATTTAAAAGGGGAAAATTTTTCCCCTTTTTCTATTGGTTTTTTATTTTTTCATTCCTTTAAAAGTTTCTCTTCTAACGTTTTCTAATCTATCTAATAATATTTCTAAAGCTTCAAATTTCATATCTACCAAAATATTTTCTGGAAAATTATGTCTCACTTTCAATTTTTGCATTATTTCAAACATTTTAAGAGCTTTATCAACCTCAGATAGCACCTCTTTAGAAACCTTTTTTTCAACCTTATCAACAATATCAATTTTATCAACTTCCAGCTCATTCTCTTTAATATAATCTATAATCAATTTTCTCTTAGAGTTATTGAAGCCGATTTCAACCCCTCTATTCCAGCAACCAGCTCTTTCTTTGTACTCTTCTTTTACAGTATCTAAAATTCTATTTTGCTTTTCAATACTCATTTTTAGATAATCATCATATATTTTTTGATTAACATCCTCAACGTGATTTATATTTTTGCTCTCTAAATTTTCTAAAATATCATCAATTGGATTAACTTTGTTTTTTCTAGCTGGAATAACATTTTTTGTTACTTCAACACTCTGTTTTTCCTCAGATTTTTCTTTCGGTTCACTAATTGCAAGAATATCCTTGATTTTCTTTCTCAAAAAATTAAAGTGGGCGATAGGATTTTTGATACTATTCATAGCAGTTGTTAATCCTTTTGCTAAATCTGTTCCAAATTCTTTATACAGAGTTTCTATATTCTCTGAAGTCAAATGTTCAGCTATGAATCTGTTATGCTTTCTAACTTTATCTAGAAGCTCTAGTATAGATTTCGGAACTACTACAGCTTTGTGCTTCTCTATTTTTTTATTAGAATTCAAATTTTTGATTGTGAGTGTTATACAGCCCCATTGTCGCCCATATTTTTCAACGACCCAATCCAGCTGTAAATTATTTTTAGCTAAAAGCTCTTTTTGTGCTTGCTCTAAAACAAATCTTTTAATATCATTTGTTTTATACTTATCTGGATACTGCATCATATCCTTGAATTTTTCAATTGATAGCTTAGGAATTGAAACATGCTTATATCGAGTATACAAATCTAACAGAATTTTTGAATACTTACTTCTCAAACCTTTGTATTCCATAAGGTCACAGTAATGATAATAAGGATTACTATCTTTCTTTTTGAATGTTTCTCTAAGCAGAAAAGGTGATAATGCAAATTCAACTATTCCTTTTGTATTATCTACTTTGAATCCTGCTAAAATAGGGAATTGTGTGTAATATTTGTCATCCCAAGTTTCAAACTCTAATTTATTTATCGCTTTAAGCTCTTCAAGAAGTTCACTATGGTCACTTTTAAGGTTCATTTCAGCCATCTCTTTTAATTCTTTTATAGCTATTGGGTAAATCCCATCTTCATCATGTTCTTTTTCATACATATCCAATCCAATTTTACAAATATAATCAAGCATTTTTCGAGCTCTAATTGACAGTGTATTTCCTTTCAAGCTCACAAGCTCATTTCTTTTGATAAAACCTAATTTTTTCATCATTTTTTCACCTCGAAGCAATTATATCACATATTATACGAGAAGTTAAATATAGTTCTCGTTTTTGGTCATGTATTTTTGTATTTCGATCATGTATTTTCGTATTTCGAGGTCATTTTGGTCATGTATTTTCGCATTTCGGTCATGTATTTTCGTATTTCGAGCCTCTGAGCCATTGATTTCATTGGGCTACTGGAGACCGTAAACTCTTTAAATTAATAATATAAACTACTAAAATAGAAAAATATTTATTTTTGTATAATTTTACAATACTAAAAACACTAAAATAGAAAAAGCTGACTCTTGTATAATACAAAAATCAGCTTTCATTTTTTCATCTATTTTTTAATAATATTTTGAAGTTTTTCCTTTAAACGAACTACACCACTTTTTTGAGGAATAACATCTCCATCAAGTTCAACTATATTAAGTTTAAGTTCTCTAGCAATTATAGTAGCAGCTACTTCTGCAATCTCACCAGTAAAAGAGATACATTGATCTTTATGATCTTTAGCTCCCATAGTCATACCATGAGTTAAAATTTTACAACATAAAACCTTATGATTTTTCTTAAACTCCTCTTGTAACTCATTAGCTAGTTCTAAATTCTTATGAACTTTTCTATCTCCAGCTTTTGTTCTACCGAAGAAATAGCTAACAGCCATTACTCCACCACTTACAGCTCCACAAATACATTTAGATTTTCCAACACCTAATGGGAATCCTGATGATGCTGCAATTAAAGCTTCAGGCATATCTGGGTCTATATTTTTTCTAATTGAATAAACTATCGCCTCTGAACAGAAAAAATCTCCTGCTCTATAAGCTTCCTCTGCATCTGCTTTAACTTTTTTTATACTAATTTCCGTATTCACAATTCAACTCCCGTTTTACTTTAAGACTTTAGCATATCTTAAACTTTTTTTGAAGAAATTGCAATCAGAAAACAGAATATTCGAAGCTAAAAAACAGAATGTTTCAGAAAATAATGTAGCTAGCCAAATACCATTTAATCCCCATGCTTTACTAGAGACAAACAGTGTTACTGGGAAAAACACGAAAGACCTCATGAACGAGATTATATTTGATTTACCAGGATCATTGATAGCTTGATAGTATCCTGATTGAATAACATTAATTCCTATTACAAAGAATGAAACGTTGAATAGACAAAGCCCAACATAAGTTTCTCTAAGTATAGATACATCTTTTGTGAATAGGCTAATTATTTCATATCCGAAAAAGTATAGAGTTACAAAGTAAACAGAGTTGATAGCTAAAGAGCTCAAAATTGTAAATTTGTAAAACTGTGAAACTTTTTCAGAATTATTAGCTCCATGATTGAAACTAAATAGTGGCTGAATACCGAAAGATAAACCTAGTAAAAGCATGTAAACTATTGTTGTTAGGTAGTTGATGATTCCAAAAGATGACATCTGATTTTCGTTTCCAATTTTCAAAATAGCAATGTTCATACAGAAAACTATGATTGAGAATGTAATCTCCATGAAAAATGATGGGAAACCAATTCTGATAAAGTTCAATATATTTTCTTTATGCAATCTACTTTTTCCAAAAGATAGATGCCCTTTTTTGAATAGGAAATGTAACAGTATAATTAAAACCGTTAATATCTGTCCTAATCCAGTCGCAATTGCAGCACCTTTTATTCCCCAATTCAGTATAAATATAAATACGTAATCTAAAATTATATTTAATCCAGCACCTGAAACTGTAGCAACCATTGCTAGTTTTGGGTTACTGTCGTTTCTTATAAAACTACTCAAAGATATTCCAATTATATTTGGGATACAAAATACAACATAGTATTTTAAATATGTATCTGCTAATTCTAGAATAGCATCACTTGCACCTAGAAAAAGTATAATCTCTTTTGAAAATACGAAGAATATTCCACTCAAAATAAAACTCAAAATAAATAGGAATAGTAAAGTTTCTCTAAAAATAGCTACTCCTTTTTTGATATTTCCATTTCCAAAATTCTCAGAAATAAGAGTTCCTCCACCAACAGCAAACATTGATGCTATTCCAAAAAACAAAATAGATATAGGCACAACTAAATTAACAGCACCTAGAGCTAAACTTCCAACTCCTCTACCAACAAAAATACCATCAATTATAACGTATAATGATGAAACAAACATTGCAAACACTGACGGTATTGCATAACTTATAAATTCTCTAAACATTTTTTTTCTTCCTCCCTTGATATATATCAGTGTATACTCTATTGTTAGTATAGAGTCAAAATAATATTTGGAGGGGAAATAATTTATGATTTTTTCAATAGGAGAAACAGCAAAATTAACTCAAGTTACAATTCAAACACTACGTCATTATGATAAAGAGGGTCTTCTAAAGCCATCTTTTGTTCATGAAGAAACAAATTATAGATACTATTCAATAGATCAATTTCAACAGATTGATTTTATCAAAAGGTGTAAAGCATTAGGATTCTCTTTGGAAAAGATAAAATCAATTTTGTATGAAGAGAATAGTCTGGAAAATATTTTAGATTCAATAACATTTCAAAAATATGTTGTTCAATTGGAGATTGAAAAGTTGCAAAAGATTGGAAATGATTTAGCTCAACTCGAAAATAATCTTGAACATGCTATTGAAAAGCTGAATAAAAGTCCTGAAGTCGAGAAAATAAGTTTTTATGTGCTTGGAAGAATAGAAATAGATATGAAAAATATGACTGATATTGAAACTAGCATCAGAAGTGTTTTAAAACGCTTTAAAACGCCATATAGCACAGTTGACAGTTTTATTGTACTCAAAGTTGAAGAAGGTGCTACAAGAGTTTATAAGGAGCTTATAATAGCTTCTAAATCGATAGAAACTAGCAGTCACTATTTTTCAGATGCAATCTCTTTATATACTGAAAGTGGAGTGTTTCAAAATGATGAATCTTTTTCTAAAATTAAAGAGTTTAGTATTCAAAATAATATCACCCTAGATAATAGCTATTTTGAGCTTTATTATATTTCAAAATTGGATGAAAAAAATAAAGAATTTTCACTAATCAATATATTTTCTCCAATTTCAAAAATTAATTAAAACTACGTTTTTTTTCTTGTTTGTAATATTTACAATATTTAAAAGATTTACGTCTTCTGAATCCCCAGTAAAATCAAACCCTCAACGGGGGTATCTACGGAAAAATTACGGTTGAATACGGAAAATAAAGTGTTGATATCATTCTGATTTGGATTTGGAAAAAGAAAAACTATCAATAATCATAATGCAAAATGGTTCACCTATGTCTCAAAGAGTTTCACTTTTTACTAAACTTTCAGAAATAGAAACCATTGAAGAGTTAGAAAAGTTCAAAATTGAAATTAAGTAAATACAAAAAAGAAACCAAAGCTAATTTGGTTTCTTTTTTTAAACTCCGAATTGTTTAGATAAAAATTTAGTTATAAAGTTTTTGTTTTTTATTTTTAAAACTCCTTTACCTAAAATATAAGGAATATATATACCTAAAATAAAAAATGAATAATAATTAATTATTCCTGTTATAGTAAAGTTGAAAAAAATGTGATAGATTTAATCGAGAATGAGTTATCAGAAAAATTAGTCAATACAATCTTAAAAGCTCGTAAAAATAGGTTTGTTGATTTAGCTTATTCTCAGAAGGCTATGGATAAGATTATTGCT
>JBOFYP010000156.1:0-12402 GCA_051654725.1 Cetobacterium sp. | reverse complement strand
AAAGACTATAAGATAGAAGGGTTAAAAATATATTCAAATTATTTAGAGGGGAAATTAAAAATTTTAGATGTCAGAAATGATTTTATTAGTCTATCAGGATTAATAGATTTTTTAGATAAAAAAATAGATTTAAAATATAGTGTTAATGGTTTGAAAAGCAGTGAATTTGAAAAAAAAGAATTTGATATTCTTTTCAATGAATTAGATGGTGAGATAAAAGGTAATTTTGAGAGCATAGAAGCTACTATGGATATCAAAGAAGCTTTAATAGAGATGCCCAATAAAGAATTTGTATTATTAAAAGGTGAAATGAAATATAAAGACGATATTATCTCTACAAAAAACTTTAAAATAAATCAGAGTTTAGCAACAATAAGTTACAATTTTAAAAATAAAATTGGAGATTTTAATATCAATATTTTAGAGGAAAATTTAGCAAAATATTATAATTTTAAATCTTTAAAATATAGAGCTCTTGCAAGAGTAGCTGGAAAAATAGAAGCAGATAAAATGGAAGCAAATATTGGGATAAATATAGATAAAGTCTATTTAAATGGAAATCCAATAATTAATCTCTCGTCAAATATGATTTATAAAAAAAATTCTGATGAAAATATTTTAAGAATTGAAAATTTAGATTGGATAAATTTAGAAGGTAAAAAAATATTAAATTCAAATGGAAAGATAGATTTATTAGAAAATAGTATAGAATATAATATAGCTAAACAAATCTTAAATATTGATGATTTTAAAGGAATGTTTAAAACTGAAGATATGAAAGGAACTATAAAATTAGAAAGTAATATAACAGGAGATTTAAAAAATCCAAAATATACTATGAATTTATCAGATGGAAATTATGAGATTAAAGGATTTAAATTTGAAGATATATCTTTAGATATGAACGGAGATAAAGATGTTATAACTATTGATGAAGTTTTATCTTATTATCAAAAAAATGAAATAAGAGGTGAAGGTAAATATAACATTAATCCTAAAAATTATAGTTTTAATATCTATTCTAAAAATATAAATTTAAATTTTCTAAATGCAATACTTCCCAAAGATATAGTTAAAGATATTGAAGGAACGGCTAATATAGATGTTAAATTATCTAGTAATTTAAAAGAAAATAGTGGTTATGTAGACTTAATAGACTTTAATGCTAATTTACCAAAAACATTATTAGATTTAAAAAAATTAAATATAATTTTAAAAATAGATAATGAAAAATTAACTGTAAGCTCTTTAGATGGATATTTAAATAATGGTTTAATCAAGGGTGATGGATATTTAAAACTTCCAAAAATAGAGGATATTATAGCAGATGAAGAATTTTATAAAAATTTAAATTATGCATTTAATTTAACATTAAAAAATGTAATTTATGAATTGAAAGACTATTTTAGATTTGATATATCAACAGATTTAATATATTCAAAAAATAAAATTTCAGGAAATGTAATTTTAAACGGAGGAGAAATAACAGGTATATTAAAAGAAGATAAAGGGTTGATTTTAACTGTATTAAACTTTATAATAGAGAAGACAAGAGCAGTAATCGGAAATAGTAAAAAATTAGGTGAAAAATTTGAAATAAAAGGGCGATTAGATGAAACACCAGAATTCAATGTAAGAATGATAATAAAAGATGGTATAAATATAAATATTCCAGATGTTTCAACATTTGCTCAAGATGTTCAAGGAACTTTACAAGGAAGATTGAATTTAATTGGTAAAAATGATAAAGTAGCAGTAATTGGAGAAGTTGAAATTCAAAAAGGTAGTTTTGTTTTAGGAAGTGAAGATTTCAAAGTTACAAGAGCGATGGTATTGTCAGATACCAGAAATGGTTATCTTTCTAATTTTAATCCTAATTTAATTTTAGATGTTTCGTCATTAACTGCAGGAGGAAATGTAGAAATTTCTTTACAAGGAGAACTAAATAGTTTAATATTAAATATAACTACAAATCAAGGTAGTGAAAGTAGTAGCTTAAAAAATCTGTTTGAAGGAAATAAAAATGGAAGTGACAAAAATATTGTAGCACTTTTATTTAAAACTTTAATAGATAGTCAAATATCAAGTACACTGCTAAGACCGATATCTAAAACAATAAAAAATACATTCCATATTTCGAAATTTAGAATAGTTTCTGATATGTTTAATCAAGAAGTTTTAGTGAATTCAGATGATCCAAAAAAACAAGATCCAAATGCTTTTAGTCTTGGAGCTTATTTAGAAGCTGAAAATCCAATATATAAAGACAAATATTTTTGGATTTTAAAATTAGGAATAATTGATGGCAGTAAATATGACCTAGGGGAAAGTAGTACCAAATCTCAATCTAATGAAATTTCAAATTCAGTAAGTCAATTTGATTTTAAAGTTGAGAGAAGATATAGATCTGGATGGTCTTATGGAACTGGAGTATCAAGGTTAAATGAAACAAATATGATAGATCAAAAGAAAGAGGGGAATTTAAATTATTATGTTGATTTTAAATTTGAAAGAAAATATAATAATGTAAAAGATATTTTTTCAAAATAAAAATAATTGGAGGGCAATTTAGGATGAAAAAGCACCTGATAGGGATAGTATCACTAATAGCTTCTATAGTTTCTTTTGGAGCAGAGGGAGAATACTTAGTAAAAGGGGTAGAGTTTAGAAATTTAAATGAAATACCACAAGATGTTTTAATACAAAAAATGAGTTTGAAAAAGGGGCAAGCATTCTCAACAGATGCTTTGTTAAGAGATTATAATAATATAAAAAAAAGTGACTATATAGACGAATTATCAATTTATCCTCAAGTTTTTGATGGTGGAATAAAATTAGTTGTAGAGATAAAAGAAAAAAGAGAAACAAAAGAGCTTTTAGAGAAAGAGGGGATTCTTCCTGCTTCTGAAAGAGAGAGAGTAGATACATCTTTAGTTGTTTCAAGTTTAGAGATAATAGGAAGCGTTAATGTTCCAGTAAATGAGGTAATAAAAAGAATACCTATTAAAACTGGTGGATATTTTTCTAAAAATAAAATAATTAAAGGGCAAAGAGAACTTTTAGAAACAGGTATGTATAGAGAAGTTATGCCAGATGTTTATCAATATCCTGAAGGACTTGTAGTAGTTTATTCAGTAATAGAGAATCCAATTATAAATGGAATAAGAATAACTGGAAATACAAAATACACTGTTGAAGAATTAAAAGAGTTAGTTGATATTGAATCAGGAAAAGTTTTAAATTTAAATAAATTAAGAGATGCTAGAGATAAAATCTTGAAAAAATACAACGAAGATGGATATGTACTAGCAGAGATAGAAAATATAGATTTAACAGGAGCTAACACTTTAGAGATTGCTATAAACGAAGGAGTAGTTACTAATGTTGATTACACAAAAATGGTAACAAAGCAAAAAGGTCAGAGAAGAAAAGCTTCTGATAACTTATTAAAAACTAGAGATTATGTTATTGAAAGAGAGATTGAAATTAAGCAAGGTGAAATTTTCAATATCAATGAATATAATGAAACAGTTTCAAACCTAATGAGAACAGGATACTTTAAAAATGTAAAATATGAAACAAAAAAAGGTTCTGGTGATTTAGTTCTTCTGTTAGAAGAGGAGAGAACAGCAACTTTACAAGGAGCTATATCTTATGGTTCTGAAATAGGGTTCTTAGGAATGTTATCAGTTAAAGATATGAACTGGAAAGGAAAAGGGCAAGAGCTTGGAGTAACATTTGAAAAATCAGATGAAAATTATACAAGCTTCTCAATAAACTTCTCTGATCCTTGGATTAAGGATACTGATAGAATCTCTTGGGGATGGAGTCTTTATAAAAACGAATATGAAAACAGTGACAGCTACTTATTTAACGAAACAGATACATATGGAGCTAAAATCAATATAGGTAAAGGATTAACTAAAAATTTAAGATTAGGACTTGGAACAAAAGCAGAGTACATAACAGAAAAAGCTAATAGAGAAGAATTAGAACTATTGTCTAATGGAAAAGAATTATTAGAGAAATGGGAAGAGGAAAGAAGTTATGGACTATTTAGTATCTATCCATCAATCACTTATGATTCTAGAAATAGTTACTGGAATCCAACTGCTGGTTGGTATGCTAAATATCAAGTTGAATTAGGATATGCTGATACAATAGACTCTGGAAGTTTTGCAAATACAACTTTAGAGCTTAGAAAATATCATAGAGGTTTATTTAAAAATAATACTTTTGCATATAGAGCAGTAGGAGGAATAATGACTTCTTCAACTCCTGAATCACAAAGATTCTGGGTTGGTGGAGGAAGTACTTTAAGAGGTTATGATGGAGGATTCTATCAAGGAACTCAAAAAGCAACAGCTACAATAGAAAATAGAACTCAAATAAATGATGTTTTAGGATTTGTTGTATTCTCAGATATAGGAAGAGCTTGGGATTACCAGGGAGAAGATCCAGGGTACTTAAGTGAAGGAAGAGATGCAAAGGCACCTGATGATGTAGCAACTACAGTTGGATTAGGATTAAGAGTTAATACACCAGTAGGACCATTAAGATTCGATTTCGGATGGCCAGTAGGAAATTCAGAAGAAAGTGGAATGAAATTCTACTTCAATATGGGACAATCATTCTAATAAATATATAGACGGAGGATTTATAATGAAGAAAATAGCAATACTAGCAATGCTTGGAGCATTATCAACATCATCTTTTGCTTTAAAAGTAGGATATGTAAATAGTCAAGAGCTTTTTGCAAAATACTCACAAACAAAAACAGTTAGAGATAACTTAACTAAAGAAAAGCAAACTTTAGAGACAACACTACAAAAACAAGAGATAGAGTTACAAAAACTTCAAGTTGAATTACAAGCAAAAGGGCAAAAAGCAACTGAAGCAGAGAAAAAAGCTTTTGAAACTAAAGTAACAGCTTTCCAAAAGTTAGTTAGAGAATCACAAGCAAAACTTTCAAATGAAGAAGGTAAAAAAATGCAAGAGATTGATAGATTAATAAATATCTCAATTCAAAATGTTGCAAAATCAGAAAAATACGATTACGTATTAGAGCAAGGAGCAATAAAGTTTGGTGGAGAGAATTTAACACCAAAAGTTTTAAATGTTATGGAGAAAAGTAAAAAAGTAAATTAATAAAAAATCAACTTATATAGAGAGGGAAAATAATGACTTATAAAATAGATGAGTTAGTATCCCTTCTTGAATGTGAGGTAAAGGGAGATGCCAAAGTAATAAATGGCTTATCTCCCTTTTTTCAAGCACAAGAAGGAGATGTGACTTTTGCATCAGATGAAAAATTTTTAAAAAAACTTAATGAAACAAAAGCAACAGTTGTAATTGTTCCAGCAGGAATAGAGCTGGAAGATAATGGTAAAACTTATTTAAAAGTAACTTCAAATCCAAGAGTATTAATGCCAAAGCTTTTAAATTTCTTCAAAAGAGAGATAAAGAAGATGGAAAAAATGGTAGAAGATTCAGCTTTAATAGGAGAGGGAAGTTCTATTGGAATAAATGCCTATATTGGTCATGATGTTATAATTGGAAAAAATGTAACAATATATCCAAACGTAACAATATGTCAAGGAACAGAGATAGGAGATAATACAATAGTATATCCAAATGTAACAATTAGAGAGTTTACAAAAATAGGTGATAATTGTGTTATACAGCCTGGAGCTGTAATCGGTTCAGATGGATTTGGATTTGTAAAAATTAATGGAAATAATACAAAAATAGATCAAATAGGTTCTGTTATAATCGAAGATTTTGTAGAAATAGGAGCCAATACTACAATTGATAGAGGAACTATTGGAGATACAATAATAAAAAAATATACGAAAATAGATAATTTAGTTCAGATAGCTCATAATGATATTATTGGAGAGAACTGTTTAATAATTTCTCAAGTAGGAATAGCAGGAAGTACAGAGATAGGAGCAAATACAACTTTAGGTGGTCAAGTAGGAGTTGCTGGACACATTAAAATAGGAAGTAATGTTATGGTTGGAGCTAAATCTGGAATAATAGGAAATGTAGATGATAATCAAATTTTAGCAGGTCATCCATTAATGAATTTAAAAGATGATTTAAAGGTGAAGGCAGCACAAAAAAGATTACCAGAGCTATTAAAAAGGGTTAAAGAGTTAGAAAAAAAAAGTAAATAAAGAAATAAATAAAAATCTAAAAGATTAAAATAACCTTTTAGATTTTTTTTATTTTTTTTAATAAAGGTATTTAATTTAAGGATGTAACATGGTACAATATATAAAATAATAAAAATGAGGTAGTTTAATGAAAAAGAGAATATTTTTTGACAAGTATGATGAAATGAGATTTATATCCCATTTAGATATGCTTAGATTTGCAGATAGATTATTAAAAAAAGCACATATACCAATGAAATATACTCAAGGGTTTCATCCTAGACCAAGAATATCTTTAGGAAATCCAATTTCATTAGGAACAGAAGCTTTTAATGAGTTAATGGATATAGAGTTATTAGAGCCAATGACAAATGAAGAGGTTTTAGAGAGAATAAATTCAGCTGCAGTTCCAGGATTTAGAGTTAATAAAGTTGAAACTGTAGAAGATAAAATAAGTATTGCTGATACTTATACAAATGCATTATTTGAGATAGAGGGTTCAAAAGAGGATATTGATACTTTAGAAGCTCTATTTAATAGTGGTGAAATTATTGAAAGAAAAGAAAAAAATGGAAAAATATCTGAAAGAAATTTAGGGGAAAGAGTTAAAGATTTCTCAAGAGTAGAGAATACAATAAAATTAGAGCTTGTTAATACATCTCCAAATTCTTTTTTAATTTTAGCAGGAATAGATATAAAAAATGTGCACATAGTGAAAAAAGGTTATAAAATCTAAATTATATAATTAATTACAAAGGAGAAAAGGATATGCTAGATTTAAGATTTATTCGTGAAAACATTGAGATGCTTCAAGAGATGTTAGTAAACAGAGGGAGTAACATCGATCTTCAAGAATTTGTAACATTAGATGCAGAGAGAAGAGAGATTTTAACTGAAGTTGAAACATTAAAAAATAAAAGAAATACAGAGTCTGCTGAAGTAGCAAAAAGAAAAAAAGCTGGGGAAGATGCTTCTGAAATAATAGCTGAAATGGGAAAAGTTTCTGCTCAAATAAAAGAGTTAGATGCTAAACTATCTGCTGTAGAGGAGAAAGTAACTTATTTCCAAATGACATTACCAAATACTTACCATTCAAGTACTCCATTAGGTAAAGATGAAAATGATAATGTAGAGATAAGAAGATGGGGAACACCAAAAGAGTTCTCATTCACACCAAAAGAGCATTGGGAGCTTGGAGAAAATTTAGGAATTTTAGACTTCGAAAGAGGAGCTAAATTAGGTGGATCTAGATTTACTATATACAGAGGTGCAGCTGCTAGATTAGAGAGAGCTTTAATCAGTTTCATGCTAGACACTCATACAACAGAGCATGGATACACAGAGCATTTAACACCATTCCTAGTAAGAAGAGAAATTTGTGAAGGAACAGGGCAACTTCCTAAATTCGAAGAGGATATGTACAAAACAACTGATGATATGTTCTTAATTTCAACTTCTGAGATAACATTAACAAATATCCATAGACAAGAAATTTTAAATGAAAGCGATTTACCTAAGTATTACACAGCTTATTCACCTTGTTTCAGAAGAGAAGCAGGTTCTTATGGAAGAGATTTAAAAGGTCTTATAAGACAGCACCAATTCAATAAAGTAGAGATGGTAAAATTAGCAACTCCAGAAACATCTTATGATGAGCTTGAAAAAATGATAGTAAATGCAGAAACTATTCTTCAAAGACTAGAGTTACCTTACAGATTAATACACCTTTGTTCTGGAGATATGGGATTTGGTGCAGCTAAAACTTATGATTTAGAAGTTTGGGTACCTGGACAAAATAAATTTAGAGAGATTTCATCTTGTTCTAACTGTGGAGATTTCCAATCTAGAAGAATGGGATTAAAGTATAGACCAGAAGGAAGCACAAAGAGTGAATTCTGTCATACATTAAATGGATCTGGATTAGCAGTAGGAAGAACTTTAGTGGCTATAATGGAAAATTATCAGCAAGAAGATGGATCATTCTTAGTACCAAAAGTTTTAGTACCTTACATGGGTGGCATGACTATTGTTAAAAAGTAGTATTTTATTTTTATTCTTTTTAAATTTATTTGTGAAAGACATAAAAATTCTAGCTACCTTATTAATCATTGGAATCATTTTAAATATATTTTATAATAAAGAGTTATTGAAAAATATAAAAAAACTTAAATTTTTATTATTTATTTATTTAACAACTTTTTTAGCTCAAATATACTACCATCAAGAGGGAGAGGTTTTATTTAAAATTTATAATATTTATATTACAAAAATTGGAATTTTAAATTTTACTTCAAGCTTTTTAAGAATAATAAATTTAATTTTTTTATCGTGGTTAGTAAATAACCAAAAATTATTGCCAAAAGTTTTATCATCATATCAACGTATTATCGAAGATGTTATTGAGTTAATACCAGAGGTTTTTAAGATTTTTAAGAGCAAAAGAAAGATAAAGTGGTTTTTTAGATATATTTTAAGTCAAATAAAGATGAAAAACTAATAGTTTCAAAAATTGATTTTAATTAAAAAGTTTGATATTATAATACTATAAATAAAACAATTCAGGAGGAAAAAAATGTCATATAATTATAAAGACTTAGGATTATCTAATACTAGAGAAATGTTTGAAAAAGCTAACAAAGAGCATTATGCAGTTCCAGCATTCAACTTCAATAACATGGAGCAAATGCTAGCAATCGTAGAAGCTTGTGCTGAAACAGGATCACCAGTTATACTTCAATGTTCTACAGGAGCATTAAAATATATGACAAAAGAGGTAGCTCCTTTATTAGCAAAGGCAGCTGTAGATAGAGCAAGAGCTATGGGATCAGATATACCAGTAGCACTTCACTTAGATCACGGACCAAATTTAGATGCAGTAAAAGCTTGTATCGATGCAGGATTCTCATCAGTAATGATAGATGGTTCTCACCATACATTTGAAGAAAATATAGCAGTAACAAAAGAAGTAGTAGAATATGCAAAGCAATTCGACGTAACTGTAGAAGCTGAATTAGGAGTTCTAGCTGGAGTAGAGGATGACGTTGTTGCAGAGCACCATATCTTCACAAACCCAGAAGAGGTTGAAGAGTTTGTATCAAGAACTGGAGTAGATTCATTAGCAATCGCTATAGGAACTTCTCATGGAGCTCATAAATTTAAGCCAGGAACTGATCCTAAGCTTGAATTAACAGTATTAGCAGAAGTAGAGAGAAGACTTCCAGGATTCCCTATCGTATTACACGGATCTTCAGCAGTACCTCAAAAATATGTTGAAGAAATCAAAAAGTTTGGTGGACAATTATCAGATGCAATCGGAATTCCTGATACAGAATTAATGGGAGCAGCTAAATCAGGTGTTGCAAAAATAAACGTTGATACTGATGGAAGACTTGCATTTACTGCAGGAGTAAGAAGAGTATTCGGAGAGCAACCAGCAGAATTCGATCCAAGAAAATACTTAGGTGTTGCACAAGCAGAAATGAAAGCTTACTATAAATCAAAAGTTAAGACAGTTTTCGGATCAGAGAACGCTTACAAAGCAGCTAAATAGTTTTATATAAACCTGTAGAAATTTCTACAGGTTTTTTTTTACTAGTACCTAACAACTGTTATTTTGTTATCTTTAACTCTTTACAAAGGAATGACAATGTAATATAATCTAGGGAAGAACATCAAAAATAGATAACCTATGGGAGGACAAATGATAAGAGAAGCTAGATTAGTAGAAAATTTTTTAGATATGGTAAAAATTTCATCACCTTCAAGAGATGAAAGAGTTATGGGGGATTATTTAATTAAAGTTTTAAAAGAGCTTGGATTAGATGTAGAAGAAGATAATGCAGGTGAATTAAATAACGGAAATTGTGGAAATATAATTGGAACTTTAAAATCACCAGGTAAAAAGAGATTTTTATTTAGTGCTCATATGGACACAGTAACTCCTTGTAAAAAAATAGTACCAATTGTAGAAAATGGCATTATAAAATCAGATGGGACTTCAATATTAGGTGGAGATGACAAAGGAGGAATAGCTTCAATTATAGAGATGTTGAGAGTTATAAAAGAAAATAATTTAGAGCATCCAGAAATTGTAGTTGTTTTTTCAATGGGAGAAGAAGTAGGTTTACTTGGAGCTAAATCATTCCATATTGAAAAATATAATATTGAATGCGGATTTATTTTAGACTCTAGTGGAAAACCAGGGAAAATAATAACAAAAGCTCCTTCAGCAGCAAGAGGAACAATAAGAATAATAGGAAAGCCAGCTCACGCAGGAATATCTCCTGAAAGTGGTATAAACGCTTTAACAGTTGCAGCTCATGCAATAACAAAGATGAAGTTAGGAAGAATTGATTCAGAAACAACTTCAAACATAGGTGTTGTTAGTGGAGGACAAGCAACAAATATAGTTATGCCTTCAGTAGAGCTAGAATATGAGGCAAGAAGTTTATCAAATGAAAAATTAAAAAATTTATTAGAGGAAACTTTATTAATTTTAGAAGAAATTTGTAATGGGTTTGGTGCAAAAGTAGAGAATGATATAAATATTGAATATCCAGGATTTGTATTAGATGATAACGAAAATGTTGTTCAAATAGTGAAAGAAGCTTGTCAAAAAATTGGAATAAATAGTGAAACAGTTTCTTCTGGTGGTGGAAGTGATACAAATATTTATAATAGTAAGGGAGTGCCTTGTGTTAATCTTGCTGTAGGAATGTCAAAAGTTCATACATTAGAGGAGTATATTGAAATAAATGATTTAGTTAATCTTTCAAAAATATTAGTTGAAATCATAAAAGGATAGATATGAAAACAGGAAAGAAAAAAAATAAAGTCCTAAATATAATATATATATTTGCTATAGTTATGGTTGTAGTTTTTTTTGCTAAAGATGTATTTAAGTATACTATGACAGAGATGGAAGAGTTATTATTACCTATTCAATCCAAAATATATTTTTTAGGAAAAAAAGCTAAAGAAAGTACTGAAACAGTAATAAATTATAAAGAGTTAATTACTGAAAATACTGAATTAAAAAAGACTATAACAGAAAAATCTTTAATTCAAGAAAAAAACCAGAGGTTGTTGGAAGAAAATAGTCGATTGAGAGAACTTTTAGAAATGAAAGAAACTTTTAAATTTAAATTTAAAGTTGGTAAAATAAGTTTCCAGCAAACAAGAGAGATGTACGAAAGTTTTGCTATAAATATAGGTTCAAAAGATGGAATTCAAAAAAATATGCCTGTACTTTTCAAAGAAACACTAGTTGGTCGTGTAGAAAAAGTATTCAAAAATTACTCGATTGTACAGATGATAACATTTCAAGATTCAATAGTTAGTGCAACAGCAGGAGGAAACACAGTTGGAATAATTAAAGGAAATAGAAGTGATCAGTTGATATTTGAACCTGTTTCTACTCACGAAGCACAGCTAAATGTAGGAGATAAAATTTCTACTTCAGGAATTAGTGATATCTATCCCAAAGGATTGTCAATAGCTGAAGTAACTGAAATAAAGAAAAAATATGAAAATAATGTAGAATATTTTGTTAAATTGCCATTTAATTTAACAGATATAAATGAAGTAATAGTCCTTACAGAGGTGGAATAGATGTTGAAAAATATATTTACATTTTTACTTATAAGTACATCAATCTTTGCATCAATAAATAGAATTTCTAATATAACAGATATTTATTCAAATGTAAAAGAAACTGTATACATAAATGGAGAAAAAAGATTAAAAGAATACAATATAGAATATATATCATCTGACTATTTAAGAAAAGAGATAGTATCTCCAAAAGTAAATAAAGGTGAAATATTTCAAGATGAACAAGGAAAATCATTAGTATATATTCCTTTATTTAAAGAAATCTCTGAGAATAGTAGTGAAGATGTGAGTAATTTTTTGTCAATTATTAAAGATTTGAAAAATAAAGATCAAAATGATCAGAGTTTTAAAAATAACTACTACTCAGAAAAAGTAAAGGAAATAAAGTACAAAGATAATTATGTAATAAAAATAAAATCTTATAAAAAAGTAAATGAATTTTTATTACCTATAAAGATGGAGTTATACGAAAAGAATAGTAAAGTAGCAGAGTTAGAGTTGAGAGATATAAAAGTAAATAGTGGCCTTAAAAGAAAGGAACTAAAGAAATGATATTTTTAGAAACAAAAGGATTAATTATAAAAAAATCAGATTTTGGAGAAGGAAGTAGAATTATAACTGTTTTTTCTGA
>JBOFYP010000155.1:0-1618 GCA_051654725.1 Cetobacterium sp. | reverse complement strand
CATCAATTTCATGGAAAAAACGGCGAACTTTTGCGTTGTCATTCAACTCCCATGCCGCGCCATGGTCATAATAAATCGCTTTGATATCATCAGGTTTGTCAGCTAAAGAAACTATTTGATTCCAAATCACAACATGACTGGGGGTGAGTTTTTTTATCTTATGCCATAAGGCTTTTTTCCTTAAAAATGCAGGATATTGCCAAGGCTTATGTTGGATAATTCGCGTGGCATAACATACCTCGGTATCAAATTGTGCTAATGCAGGGTTTATCTGGTTGCTGGTATTAATAATGGTGTGTTGAGCATCCTGATTAAATAAAAAATTATCAGATAGCAATCTCTCCACACCACCAAAACCGCTCAAATTCACCACGTGAACAATGTTTTTTTTCATAATGTCACCTTATGGCTTTGTTTCATCGCGGGGATGAGCGCTAGTGGGAACCAGAGTAGCAACCAGATTTCTCGAGGGTGATAAATATAAAGGTAACCTTGAGTCGAGCAAAAAATTAGGCTGAAAGCTAAAATGGCGAGCGGCAGTTTATCCTTAATGAAAACAGAAACAGCGTCCAGAGCCAACTTGGCAACCAATGCTATAAATGATAATGCACCAATAAATCCGGTGCAGTATAAAATGCTCATGTAAACACTGTGCGGATTATTAAAAGTGGTTTTTAACGGTGAAAAATAATGGGCAAATGTGTTGTTATAGCCAAAACCTAGCAGTGGGTGATGTTCAATAACTTGCTTTAGCGTATAAATCCATGTGAATATTCGTGGTGTTGGCGCGCCATCTACAGCGTCTCGAGAGAGTAACTCTGGATAAAATTGTACTATAGCAGCAAATACAACGAGTGCTGATAGTAAAATAGTGAATGCGTGTTTTTTGTTTTTTAATGATAGGATGAAAAGACCAATAAATAGCCCGATCAAAGGAGTTCTACTTTGGCTTAAAAATACACCCAGCAATGAAATTACGCCAAGGGATATGTAAAGCAATTTTCTTAGGCGATTAGTTTCCTCGGCGAAAAGGTAATAGCTAAATAAAACCGACAGGCAAAGAATCCCGGCATAGTCAATAGTGTTGGTTGGCCCAAATACAGCGTATAACCGCGCCTCGATTTGATTATGACTATAAAAAAGATAACCATTGATAAAAACAAATGCCGCACTGGTAATGGCAAAAAGTTTCAGTATTAAATTTTTATGTAGAAGAATTTCTTTGAATTGATAGATTATCAGAAAAAATAAAAGAATATAGAGCGAGTGTTGCATGGTACGAAGTAAATCTTGAGCATGATCGGACCATAGCATCGATATGCTGTTAATGACTAAAAAAGGAATGAGATATAGAACTGATGTATCAAAATCAAGCTTTCTATTTTTTATGATATGGAAGATATAAAGAATACTACTAATATAAAACAACCCATTAATTTGTTTGTTGTCATAACTCACTGATAATAGGCAGATGAACATTAAAAATAAGCTACTGATAACGACAGGTAGCTTCTCTTTATTATTAAACAGCATGGTAAAGCATCTCAATAACGGAAGTGGCTGTCAGCGTAATCAGGGATTGGTTCGGGCTGAGGCATACATGCTGCCCCTTCCCATA
>JBOFYP010000154.1:0-1039 GCA_051654725.1 Cetobacterium sp. | reverse complement strand
TTTAGGTTTTTTATTTTTCTACAGCTTAGATTTTGGGGTAAATGAGAGTAAACGGTTTAAAAATCCGTCACTATTTATTTTTCTAACATCTTTAGTAAGAGTTGGTATCCTTTTAGCTGGATTCTACTTTTTATCACAGCATAGTGGACATAACTTTTTCGCAGCTCTACTTGGTGCATTAGTTTCTAGAATTTATATCGTTTATTTTTATAGTAAAAATAGAAAATAATAGATGGGTGAATGAAAGCAAAAGATATTTATCAAAACGCCCTGAGAAAACCTCTTCCTCTGTAAGGGAGAGGATGAATCAGGGCAATCTTTTTAGTTTTCAGTGTCTTGTGATATTTCTTTCAAATCTTCTAATCTTCTAAAATTTCCTCTACAACCAATGTAAAATATGATATAATAATACATCATAATTTCAATTTTGAGGAGGTGTAAACTATGAAAAAATATAATTTAGCTTTTAGATTTAGAATATATCCTAACAAAGAACAATCTAATATTATCAATGCAACTTTTGGATGTACTAGACTCGTATATAATAAGTTTTTAGCTCAGAGAAAAGAACTCTATGAATCTGAAAAGAAATCAGTAACTTATAATACTCAAGCGAAAGAATTGCCTAATTTTAAAAATGAATTACTGTTTTTAAAAGAGGTAGACTCTATTGCATTGCAACAATCTCTTAAAAACTTAGATACTGCATATAAGAACTTTTTTCAGAAAAGAACTGATTTTCCGAAATTCAAATCTAAAAAATCTAGTAGAAAATCATATAACACTGTTTCTACAAATGGAAATATTAGAATTGAGGGCAATTCTATAAAGCTTCCTAAGTTGGGATTAGTTAAAATTAAACTTCATAGAGCGATACCTCAAAATTATATAATTAAATCTGCCACTATTAGTAGAGAACCTAATGGGGCTTTTTATGTTTCTGTACTCACAGAATTCATGGCAGATATAGTTCCTGTACCTAGCGATAATAATATTGTTGGGCTTGATTTTTCTATGAAAGAGTTGTTCGTTAGCTCTG
>JBOFYP010000153.1:0-1222 GCA_051654725.1 Cetobacterium sp. | reverse complement strand
TTAAAGTGGGTCCAAAATGGTCCCGAAAATTTCAAAACACAATATAAAAACATAAGAAATATAAAATTAGAGATAAAAACACACACAAAAGCACTAGAAAACACTAGAGATATTTTTTCAGTTTATAGAGTGGGAATAATACCGGCCAAGGCGTGTAATCCTTTGTTTTCAAGGGGTTACGCGTTTTTTTTATTCCCTTCCGTACCATAACCGTACCATCCTTTTATTTTGTCATATATTTTTCTAATTTTTTAGCAATTTCTTCTTGTTTGTTTGGATATAAGTGTGAATATGTTTGTAATGTTGTTTGAATATCATCATGCCCTAAACGCTCTGCTATAGCTATTGGAGATACTCCCATTTCTATAAGCAAAGAAGCATGAGAATGTCTTATATCATGTATTCTTATTCTTTTTATCCCTGTGTTTTTACTTCCTCTATTCATTTCATGATGTAAATAATGCTTTGTTGCTATAAATAATCTTTCATCTGGTTTATAGTCATATCTTGCTTCAGCAAATTTTTTCACTTCATCACATAAAGTTTCTGGTATAACTATTTCTCTTCTACTTTTTGGTGTTTTAGGCTCTTGAATTAAATCTTTTCCACCTTTCAATTTAGCATAAGTTTTAGTTACTGATATTACTTTAGTTTCAAAGTTAAAATCACTTAAAGTAAGTGCCAACAATTCTCCAACTCTTATACCTGTATAAAAAAGTATATCGTATATTACTTTAGACATTATTTTATCTTCTATTCCTTTTATAAAGATATCATATTCATCTTTTGTCCAAAACTTCATGCTATTGGCATTCTTTTTTCCCATACTACCACTTAATTTACATGGATTCTTCTCTAGTTTATGAAATTGTACAGCATAATTAAAAATAGCACTTAAACGATTATTAATTGTTTTTAAGTATGTTTGGCTATAATTTTTTTCACTTAATAACAAAGTATTTTGCCAAGTTCTAATAGTTATTGCTTCTATATCTTTTATTTTTAAATCTTTAAAATAAGGTCTTATATTCTTATTAATAATAAATTCATTATTTTCATATGTTGTAGGCTTTACTCTAGCTTTTGTAAACGGCAAGAGTTTTTTGGTTCTTTCCATGGTTAGTTGGTTAGAGCATATTTATTTTGCTCGCACCATAGTAGTTTCCTCTTCAAAGTTTCAAAAGATGCTTTTCCATACATTGTTCTTTTTAAAGTTTTTAGT
>JBOFYP010000152.1:0-1384 GCA_051654725.1 Cetobacterium sp. | reverse complement strand
TTGAGAACTCAAAGAACATTGAGTTAATCAAATCTGCAGTAGAAGAGAAAACAGTTCCAGCATGGTTAGAGTTAGATAAAGCTAACTTCGCAGGAAAAGTTCTTCAGAACCCAACTAAAGACGATTTAGATTACGATCTAAACGAAGCTTTAATTGTTGAGTTCTATTCTAGATAATAAATCCTTTGACAGGAGTTGATTAAATGTTAAAAATAGAAAAACATGCTAAGGGTATTAACATTACCGAATTAAAAACAAGTGACTTTTCTGGTCAATATGTGATAGAGCCTCTTTATAGAGGTTATGGACATACAATTGGTAATGCTTTAAGAAGAGTTTTATTATCATCTATACCAGGTGCTGCTATCAAAGGAGTAAGAATTGATGGAGTACTAAGCGAATTTTCAGTTATGGAAGGTGTAAAAGAAGCCGTTACTGAAATAATGCTAAATGTTAAAGAGGTAGTAATCAAGGCAGAAACTGCCGGTGAAAGAAAAATGACTCTTTCTGCAAAGGGACCTAAGACTGTTACAGCTGCTGACATAATACCAGACATAGGATTAGAAATTGTAAACCCAGATCAAATAATCTGTACGTTAACTACTGATAGAGAAATTGATATGGAATTTATAGTTGATACTGGTGAAGGATTTGTTGTTGCTGAAGAGATAGAGAAAAAAGATTGGGCTGTAGATTTTATAGCAGTTGATGCTATTTATACACCAATCAAAAAAGTATCTTACTCAGTTCAGGATACGATGGTTGGAAGAATGACTGATTTCGATAAGTTAACTCTTGATATTGAAACTGATGGAAGTGTAGAGATAAGAGATGCAATTTCTTATGCTATAGAGCTTTTAAAGTATCATTTAGATCCTTTCCTAGATTTAGGAAATAGAATGGATCACTTAAGAGTGGACCTTGAAGAAGAGGAAGAAATTCCAACATCAACTAACAAAGCTGATGATATTATGAACACAAGAATAGAAGAGCTAGATTTAACAGTTAGATCATTTAACTGTTTAAAGAAAGCAGGAATTGAAGAAGTAGGACAATTGGCTAAAATGTCAATGAACGAACTTCTAAAAATAAAGAATCTAGGAAGAAAATCACTAGATGAGATCCTTGAAAAGATGAAAGAACTTGGGTTCGATCTAAATGGAAATGGATCTGTAGAATAATTAAGATAAGGAGGCTAACTGACTAATGAACCACAATAAATCATATAGAAAGCTAGGGAGAAGATCTGACCATAGAAAAGCTATGTTAATGAACTTAACAATATCTCTAATTTTATCAGATAGAATAGAAACTACTGTTACTAGAGCAAAAGAGCTTAGAAAGTTTGCTGAGAGAATGATAACTCTTGGTAAAAAAGGAACTCT
>JBOFYP010000151.1:0-1353 GCA_051654725.1 Cetobacterium sp. | reverse complement strand
ATGCTTTTACTAACTCTTTAATCTCATCTTTTGAAATCTCTTTAGCCCAAGTACCAGTGTTTTCATTCTGCATAGTTGATGGACCCCAAATAACTCTGTCTCCAACGTTGAAGTTCGTCATAAATCCACCGTAAACAATCTGCATTAAAATATTTGTATTGTAGCTGTGAATCTTGTCTGTAAAGGCTTTATACTCATCTATAAAGCTATCATCATAGATTCCCATCATACCAGGATTTGGTTGTTCATCTTTAGTCACGAAAGCATAACCAGTAATAAGAGTACTTGCACCACCTTGAGCTAACTCTTCATAGATAGCTGAAAGTTCTGGAGTTAAATGACCTTTTTCATCAGCTAAATCTTCCCAAAGTGCTCCTCTTATTATTCTATTTTTCATTTCTAAATTACCTAATTTTGTTTTATCAAAAATACTTTTCATGAACGCTGCTCCTTATTTTTTAATTTTTTGTCTTGCTTCTTTCTTGATGTTAGTATATATTAGTATAATCATTATGTAAAGTATGCACTTTTTAGGAATATACTATCTAAAAAGTAAGTAAAGGAGGATTATATGACTGCAAAAGAGAGAAAAGAAAAGTATAAATGCTCTGTAGAGTATACATTGTCGTTTATCGGAGGAAAATGGAAGCCAATTATTTTATGGCATTTAGGTTTTGAAGGAATTCATAGATATGGCGAACTTAAAAAAAAGTTAAATGGAATTAATCACAAAATGTTGAGTCAACAGTTGAAAGAGTTAGCAGAGGATGGATTGGTAAAAAGAGTCGAGTTCCCACAAGTTCCACCAAAAGTTGAATACTCAATGACAGAAAAAGGTGCTGGTTTCATTAAGATTTTAGAGATGATGCATACTTGGGGAATTAATAATTAACTAAACGATTATGAATGACAAAAGGTTATTCATTCGTGACAAAAGGTTATCTATTGATGTTACATTGGGTTACCTTTGAAGTTATATTTTTCAAAAAATCCTAGTAAAATAGAGCTTTAAACAAGATGAATAACCTTCAAAATATGTAGGTTATTCATTCGTGACAAAAGGTTATCTATTAGTGTTACATGAGGTTACCAATTTGTAGTTTAAAGTCAATAAAATCAAAGGTTTAAGAGTATAAAATATAAATTAAATTTATTATACTTATTTTCGTAATCTTTGTACCTATCTTAGTAATTTTTATACCTTTATATTTTTCCATCTTATATTTATCTTCATTAATGTGACAAAAGGTTATCTATTAATGTTACATGAGGTTACCAATTTGTAGTTTAAAGTCAATAAAATCAAAGGTTTGAGAGTATAAAATATAAATTAAATTTATTATACTTATTTTC
>JBOFYP010000150.1:0-1068 GCA_051654725.1 Cetobacterium sp. | reverse complement strand
TGAACATTCTCTTCTGTAGGAGCGTTCAATCAAGGTGTCACTTAAATACAGATTACCCTAAGTAATTTCTCTAAGCTATAGGGGACATTTTAGAGGATAGCTTTAGTTAGCCCTGTTTGCGGGAGTAACTATCGCGAATTCAAATAGCAAACTAAGCTTGTAGAAGCTTATGGCGCTTGCAATTTTGGACACGGGTTCGATTCCCGTCATCTCCACCAATGAATAAAAAACTAAATTAAACTATAAAAAAAACCACGTTAGAAACGTGGTTTTTTTTATAGAACTCTTATTAAGAATCCTTTTAAATATTCTGTTTCAGAAACTGCTACTGAAATAGGGTGGCATGGGCTTTGATGAAGTTGATTTGTTATTATTGCTCTTACTCCCGCATCTTTAACTGCAAATGCTACAGCCATTCTTAAGTCTGCGCTACTCACTGCTCCACTGCAACTATATATAGCAAGTAATCCACCTTTTTTTGTTAACTTTAATCCATTTAAAATTATATCTTTATATGCTTTCAATGCTTTATTTAAATCTCTTCTATTGGGTGCTAATTTTGGTGGATCTAAATTTACTAAATCCCATTTACGTCCCTCTTTTACTAAATCTCTTAAAACATTAAAAATATTTCCTTTTATAAATTCAGTATTTTTATAAGAACTTAAATTCTTTCTAGCTACATTCAATACATCTTCACTTACATCAATTAAAGTTGCTGAATTTGCTCCATTTACCATAGCATGAAGAGAAAAACCACCAGTATAGCTACAAACATCTAAAAAATCTTTACCTTTAGAAAGTTTTCCCATTAAAATTCTATTATCTCTTTGATCTGAATAAAACCCTGTTTTTTGTCCTTTTAAATCTATTGTAAATTTAGCATCGCCCTCGTAAATTTCAATTTCATCTGGAACTTCTCCAAACAATACTCCTGAAACCTCTTTTAAGCCTTCTAATTTTCTACCGTCTCCCTCACTCTTTTCATAAATTCCTTTTAAGTTAGGCACCTCTTTTTTTAGAGCTTCTACAATTAAATCTTTATCTGTTTCCATTCCTAAAGTTGAA
>JBOFYP010000149.1:0-10854 GCA_051654725.1 Cetobacterium sp. | reverse complement strand
CTCGCGACCTCATGCGTGACAGGCATGCGCTCTAACCAACTGAGCTACACCCCCATTATATGGTGGAAACAACTGGACTTGAACCAGTGACCCCCTGCTTGTAAGGCAGGTGCTCTCCCAACTGAGCTATGCTTCCTTGAATATAAAGCTAGTATAGCACAATATATTCATTAATGCAACTGTTTTTTTACAAATTTTATTTTTTTTGTAGAAGAACTACACAATAAGATTTTATTCCCTCTTCATTTCCTGTAAAACCTAACATCTCTTCTGTTGTTGCTTTTATACTTATATTTGATATATCGCTTTCTAAAATTTCAGCTATTTTTTCTCTCATCAAATTTAAATATGGTTTTAATTTTGGATTTTGAGCAACAATTATACAATCAATATTTATAACAAAGTAATTTTTTGATTTTACAATTTCAAAAACTCTTTTTAATAAAATTTTGCTATCTATGTCTTTAAACTCAGTCGATGTATCTGGAAAATGTTGCCCTATATCTCCTAAAGCTAAAGCTCCCAAGAGGGCATCCATTATTGCATGAATTAGAACATCCCCATCTGAATGTCCTAAAACTCCTTTTTTATGTGGAATCTCTACTCCACCTAAAACTAACTTTCTTCCCTCGACTAATCTGTGAACATCATACCCATTACCTATTCTTAGCATGCTAACTCCTATTTCCATTCGTTATAAATTCTATTATAGAAATCTAAAATTTCCTCTTTTGTAACTGTTGATGTTCCCATTTTACCAACTACTACTCCTGCAGCAGTATTTGCAATTTTAGCAGCTTCATGAAGTGTTACTCCTGCAGCACAAGCTAATGTAAATACTGATATAACCGTATCTCCAGCTCCTGTTACATCAAAAACTTCTTTTGCATAAGTTGGAATATTTATAATCTCATCTCCTTCGAATAAACTCATTCCTTCTTCACTTCTAGTTAATAATAAGCTACTTAGTTCTAATTTATTTTTTAATTCTTTTCCTATTTCTATTATATCTTCAAAACTTTTTTTTCCTAAACACTCTACAGCTTCTTTTCTGTTAGGAGTCATTGATGTCGCTCCTATATAATTAAGTGCATTTTTAGGTTTAGGATCAACAGTTACTATTATTCCTTTCTCTTTACAAAGCGATATTATTCTTTTAACAACTCTTGGAGTTAGAACCCCTTTGTCATAATCAGAAAGTATTATTGCATCTAAATCTTCTATTCTTTTTTCAATATGATTTAATAAATTATCTTCTAAGTTCTTAGTTATTGGTCTTGCATCTTCCCAATCCAATCTTAATAATTGTTGATTTCCGCTAATTATTCTTCTTTTTACTATCGTTGGTCTGTCCTCTGTTTTAACAACACCAAATGTTTCTATTCCTTTTTTTTCTAACTCTCGAACTAATCTATCACCATCAAAATCTTCTCCTACTACACCAAAGCAAAAAGCATTTGCCCCTAAAGTTGAAAGATTGTTAACTACATTAGCTGCTCCACCAAGTACAAATCTCTCTTTTTTTATAGATACAACTGGTACTGGTGCTTCTGGAGATATTCTTTCAACTGATCCAATAAGATAGTCGTCTAACATCATATCTCCAACTACTGCTACTTTTAATTTTGCAAAACTATTAAGTATCTCTTCTAATCTACTTTTTTCCATTTTAAATCTCCTCTATTACTTCTGCTTTTAATTTTATATATAAATCTGTGTGTTCTAGCCTACTTGAATGACTTTTAAATAAAAACCCTATTGTTGGAATTTCACTTAATATAGGAATGTTACTATCTATTTTTTGATCTATTTTTCTTTTTAAACCACCAATTAAAATTATATCATTATTTTTTATTCTAACCTTTGTTTGTAATTTTCTAGAAATTTTAGAACCACCTTCAGCATTAAAAGTTCCTGTATTTTCATCATTTGATTTTAGTGATCTTTTTAATTTAAAATCACTAGCTTCTAAATCTAAATCTAAATATACACTATTATCTTCTTTTATGTATGGAAGTACTTTTAAAATTATACCTGCTTCTTTAAATATTGGTGTATAATATTTTGTGTCATTATCATTATTTTCTTGTTTTTCTTGACCTACAATTACTTCCTCTGTCATTTTTAAAGTTCCAACTTCTCCATTTAATAAGATAATTGAAGGTAAAGCGTTTATTTTTAGCTCTTGAGTTGTTTCCAATAAATTTAAAGTTAACTCTAAAATATCTTTTCCATTATTAAATTTACTTACAAGATTTATAGAATTACCTAAGACATCTCCTAAGCCTTCTATTCCATTTGAAACTAATGTTTCTAAATATATTCCATTCTCTTTTTTTGAAAGCTTGCCTTGGGTGTCATAAGCCCAATTAAAACCAAGTTCTTCAAATAAATTTTCTTTTACATCTATAATTTCTGCAGTCACTCTTACTTGTTTTTTTCTTTTATCTAATTGCTTTATTAATTTTTTTGCTGAATAAACTACTTCTCCAATTCCAAATAATATAATTGAGTTGTTTCCAGAACTAATTGAAACTTTTAATTTTTCACCAAAAGTTTCTTTTATAATTTTTGCTATCTCTTCATTATTAAGGTTTTCTAATAAAATATTTTCTATTATATCATTTTTTTTGCTTTTTTGTTCTGTTTCTTCTGTTATATTTTTTGACTTTTTAAAATTTTTTCTATCTACATAAAAATCAAATTTATTAGTTCCTTCAACTATTTCTAAAAAATCACCATCAAATGAATATTCATCAGAGAGTATAGATATAAAATAAGTTCCTTTTGCTATAGTGTCTATTAAATATTCTCCATATTTTCCAGAGTATGCTTCTACTGTTTCAGATTTTTTCAAAACAATTTTTATTCCTTCTATCTCTTTATTCGTATTTTTATCATATACACGTCCAACTAACATATCTTTATTCTCTGACTTTCTTCCACGAAATATTAATGTATTGCCAGTTTTAATTCTTGTTAAACCATATGTTGTTTCAACTGTTTTTAATATCTCTTCTATTGAACTCCCTTTTTTAAAAAAACCATCTATCGTTATATCTTTTATATAAGAATCTCCTATTAATGTGTACTTAGAGTATTTTGAAAGGTGTGCAAACAAATCAACTATAGGTACGTCTTTTAAATCTAACTCTTTTGGATAAGTTTCTATACAAAATATATTTAAATTTATTAACAATAATAATATGTAAATTTTATACAACATTTATATTTGTCTCCTTTTTCCACTCAAATTTCTAATGATTACACTTTCAAAGCTATTATCATTATAATAAAAATAATCTATTTTTTGTATTTTATTATTGATTATATACATAACATTCACTTTTAAATCTATAGTTTCATTATTTTTTTCCATCATTATTGAATTTTCTTTAAAACATATAAACTTCTTACTTTTTTCTAATTGAATAATAAAGTTAAAAATATCTTTTTCATTTCCAAGAATATGGCAATAAAAACTTCCTATCTCTTCATCTTTAATTTTTTCAAAACTTTCTCTTCCGATTGTATCAATAGTTATATTATTTTTTTTTGAAAGGTAATCTATAAAATCTATAACTTCATTTAGCCCTTCAAAACTATTTTTCATATTTTCTTCTTTCTGTTTTTCTAAATCTGATTTATTTTCAATTTTATCTGAAGATAAATCAGACTTTTTCTGTATTTTTTTTAATTCTAGATTTAAGTTATTCCTTATCTTTTCTGACTCTAATTTTCTTTTATTCAGTTTATTCAAATTCAAAAAAGGATTAATTAAAATAAAATATGAATTAAATAAAATTATTAATATTAATAATTTTGCTACATCTAAATTTAGATTTTTTATTACATCTCTAATTCTATTAAAAAATATAATCTGTCACCTTCTTTTTTTATAAAATCAAATATTGATTTTTTAATTTTTGGATTTGATAAAATATATTTTCTAAACTCTGAAATATTTTTTAGTTCTTTTCCTGATCCGTTTATTTTAATTTTATTTTCTAAAAACTCAATTTTTTGAAATTTGACTTCTGATTGTTTTGAAACTTCTGAAAAGAAAATTAAAATGTTATTGATCTTTGATTTTTTAAAATTTATAATCTCTATAATTTCTTCTGTTGACTTAACGAGATTCTTGTTTGATTTTTTGAGAATATTTTTTTTTTGAATATTTTCTTTACTTAAATTTAAAAGCTGTTTTTCTAACTCTGAAATTTTAAAAAAAATAAAAGCTCCTACAAACAACTGGATTAAAACTATCAAAGTTAATATATACTTTGATAACTTGGTTATTTCTTTAGAAGCTTTTAATTTCCAACCTGTATATTTTATAACATCTTTTATCTCATTTACTAAATGTTGGTCTAAATCAATTAGTATTTTCAAATTCACTACATCTTTTGTTTCGTAAATTGATAATAATTCTTTTACTTCTGAAGGTATATCTTCATTTTTATAAAATATAATTTGATTAATAATATCTCCATCTTCCAGAAGTTTTATTCCTCTATCACTTATTTCTAATATTTTCATTTTTTACTTTTACTTCAACTCCTTTTATTTCTCTTTTACTACTTTTAAAAAAATTATTTTCACCATCTTCATATTCATAAAATAATTTAATTATTATTTGAATAACTTCAGTTTCTACTATTATATTTTTTAAAAGTTCTATTTCAAAAGTATTCTTTCCAAAAGTTTTTAAATTTATTTTTTCAAAGACCTCTTTTCCATTCTGTTTAACTTTATATCTTTTAAAACCACTTTTTGAAATTTTGTCCGTATCTATCCAAATTAATTCTTTATCTTCAAAATACTCTATAATATCTTTATATATTTTTTTCTTTACTTCCAAGTCGCCTTTGTATATTTCATATTCTGCAATTTTTGATAAATTTTCTAATTTCCAATATCTATCATTTATTTTTATCTCTGTTTCTATAATTTGAACTTCATTTTTATAACTTAATACCAAAATTGAAAATAACCAAGTTAATAAAGTTATTAAAAATAAAGTTAATGGAAGTATCATTCCTTTATTTTTTAAGTTCATATTTATAATTGTCATTTATATATTTCCCCTCTACTTTTACTCCATATTCTGCCAATGAAAAATCTATCTTTATGTTATTTAGAATAATATCACCTTTCTGAATATTCCAAATTATATCTTTAGTGTCTTTTTCTGCATAAAAACTTTCTACATAATCTTTATTTTTACTTTGGAAATAAATTTCTATATCTGTATTTTCTTTTAACGGAGAATATTTTTCGATTATTAGTGTATTTCCACTCTCTAGAGATTTTTTTGAATAGTTAATACTAATTATATTTTGAATTCTAACAAAGTCATAAATTTTATATGATTTTGATTCATATATTGACTCTTCAACTTTTCTTAATATTGAATTTGCATTTAATTTTATTTCTAATTTTTTCAATATCTCTTTTTTTTCTAAATTTATAGAAATTATATAAATATAAAATATTTCAAATAAAATAGACAATACTAATAACGTTATCAAAGTTTCTGTAATACTAACCCCTTTATTTTTGTTTATATACATATATTATGCTCTCTCTTTTTAAATTATCTTTGTTTAGAGATATTTTTAAAATCTCCATATTTTCATATTTTTCAACAGATTCTATTTCTAGTTCATAACTATTATCTGACAAAAGATAATTTACTTTATTTTCTTTATAAAAAGATCTTATTTTTACTATCTCATTTTCTAAATTTTCTAAATCTTTAATTTTGTTAAAATTTTTTTTTATTAAAATTAAAGAACTAAACAATGGATTTAATACAATTATGATTATCGTTACTGCAATCAATGTTTCTATATATGTAGATCCTTTTTTACTATTCAACATAATTCTTCTATTAATTTTAGAAAACTAAATGCTATTATTAAAAATGGGCCAAATGGAATCTCTTTTTCTAGTTTTTTTATAAAGAAATATTTTACTATTATATATATTAAAGCCGATATAAAACTAATGTTTAAAAATAATAGCACTGAACTAAAATCTTTAAAACCTAACAACATACCTATTGATATCATCAGTTTTATATCTCCTATACCTAAACATTCTTTTTGAAGTAAATCACTTCCATAACCATATATTATAATAAATGGTAAACTAAAAATTGCTGCTCCTATTATTCTATTTTCTAAATTTTTATCTAAAATTCCCAAAATTATTGCTAAAATCATTAGTAAACAATTGCTTTTATTTAAGATTATCTTTTTTTTAAAATCTCTTATTACAATATCTATTAAAACTATTAATAGTACAATATCTATTATATACTTGACCATTCTTCTCCTCTAATACTTAAATCTAAGGTTTCATTAGCTGGCTTTAAAATAAATCCTCTAGCTTCTTCTATCAATACCTCAACCTTACCTCCATACTTAATTTCAGATTCTATATTTTCTTTGCTTCCTCCTATATCTAAAAGAAGTTTTGATTCTTCTAACTCCATTTTTTTTCCTATATATTTTTCTAATTTATCTAAAACATCTTGATCTAAAGTTGTTTCTTTCCAAGGATATTTACCATTTTCTAAATAATAAGTTTCAGAAGCTATACGTAAATTTTGTATTGTATTTATAGCTTTAGAATCTTTTGCCATTGCTAAATAATCTCTTACTTTAGGTGCAATAAAGCTACTTAATATTCCTATAACTCCTAAAACCATTACAATTTCAATAACACTAAACCCTTTTTTCTTATTTTTCATAAAATCCCTCCTAAATATCTAATAGATTTGTCATATTTAATATTGGTAAATATAAACCTATTACAAATACACTTATAATTACTCCTACTATCAATAATAAAATTGGTTCTATTAATTTAAGTATTATTTTTATCTTAATTTTTAATTCTTCATCCCTAGTAGAAGCTATTTCTTTTAAAATAATTTCTGTAGTTCCACATTCTTCTCCTATTCTTATCATATCAATCTCTTCTAAACTTAATATATTTACTTTTTTAAAACAACTTGATAAAGATTCTCCTTTTTGTATATTTTTTAATATATAAATTTTATTTTTAAAAAATCCTGATTCTAAATTATCTAATATTATATCTATAGATTTATCTATTGATATTCCTGAATCTAATAATATTGATAGATTATCTAATATACTAATAGTATATTTTTGAATAAAAAAAAATTTAATAATTGGGATTTTATAAATTTTTTTCCTTACAAATTTCATTCTTAAAGAAAATAAAATTAAAAATAAAGATAAAAATATTAAATATGAATATTTTGTTAAAATATTTTTTATGCTTAATATGATCTTAGTTATTAGTGGAAGACTATCTTTATTCATTGAGTATAAATCTTCAAAATTAGGAACAACTAAGTAAAATATTAATCCTAATATTATTGTTGATACTACTAAAATAAAAATTGGATAAGATAGTGCTGTTTTTATCTCATTGTTAAGTTTTTCTTTTTTTTCTTTTAAATATGCTATTTTTAAAAATCCATCGCCTATTTTTCCACTATTTTCTGAAACATATATAATTAATAACTCCCTTTCTTTTATGAAACACTCATCTTTTAAAATAGAGTAAATATCTTCTCCTTTCTCTAACCGATTTGAAATATTTAAAACTTTAAAATTAAAATTTTTATCTTTTGAACTATTTTTTTGAAACTCAATAGCATTTTTTAATGCAATTCCTGCATTAAGTAATCTTCCTGTTTTTTTATAAAATTTTTTCAAATCTTTTTCTTTTAATTCTTTACTAAAAATCATACTAAACATTCTCTTATGATTTCAGAATCTGTAGTTAATCTATCTTTTACTTTTAATAAACCATTTTCTAAAAGTGTTTTAAAACCTATTTTTTTTAAATATATCTCTAATTCTTTTGTATTTTCATTTAAAATAATATTTCTAATCTCTTTATTGAAAAAGATAACCTCTTCAACTCCAATACGACCTTTAAATCCATCAATACAACATTCTTTTTTTTCAGCACCTTTACAAACAGGACAAATACTCCTTACTAATCTCTGACTTTGAATAACTGATATTGCTGTGGCTATTATAAACTTATCTATTCCAAAATTAATTAATCTATCAATTGCTGAAATTGAATCAATAGTGTGAAGAGTTGTAATAACTAAATGACCTGTTAAAGCTGCCATTAATGCTATTTCAGCTGTTTCTTTATCTCTAATTTCCCCAACTAATATTATATCTGGGTCTTGTCTTAAAACACTTCTTAATATTGTTGAAAAATTAAGTCCAATTTCATTTTTACATTGAATTTGATTTATGTTACAAAATTGATATTCTATTGGATCTTCTATCGTTATTATGTTAGTATTTTCTTTTTCTAAGTAATTTACAATTGAATATAATGTAGTTGTTTTTCCACTTCCTGTTGGTCCACAAAATAAAAGTAACCCACTTTTTTTATTCAAAGCTTGTTTTAATTTTTTTAAATTTTCAAAAGAAAATCCTAAGTTATCTAAAGAGGTATTTGATAAATTATTTTTTAAAATTCTTAATACTACTCTTTCTCCAAAAATTGTTGGGATTATAGAAATTCTAAAATCTATTTTTTGATTATCTAGTTGAGCTTTGAATCTTCCATCTTGTGGCAATCTTTTTTCTCCTATATCAAGCTCACTCATTAATTTCAATTTTGTAATTAATCTTACTCCTATATTTTTATTAAATTCACTATAATTTTTTAGTTGTCCGTCAATTCTAACTCTTACTTTTACTTCTTTTTCTTTTGACTCTATATGAATATCTGAAACTCCTTTTTTTAAACTAAATAGCATCAAAGCGTTTAATATATCCTTAATATCTTCTTTCGGATATTTTAAATCACTATTATCTCTTATTTCAAAAGTTTCTCTTTTAAAATATATGTTATCTTCCATCCATCAACTCCTTTTAATCATTAAAACTTTAAATTCTTTTAAAGTATTGCTATCTGTTGATACTTCAATATACTTTATTAAACTAATATTTTTATCTACTACTTTTACTAAAATAACCGTTAAAAACAAAAATAAAAGAATAAAATTTTTAGTTATAACCTTCTTTTTGCCATCCATTCCTTTCTTCTCCTTCTTGTGAGTAATGATATTCTAATATATTATTATAATTAATATCTTTTAGATTAATATTTAAATATGTATTTATAGTTAAGTATTTTTGTTTTTTAAAAGTATAAAATGATATTCTATTTTCGACTTGCTCTTTATAACCAAATACATAAATTGTAAAAGCCTTGCTCAAATTACCTGTATTTGTTGTTTCTACAATAAATTTAGGGTTTCTTTTTCTATCATAAGGTATTTCATATTTCAATTTTTTAGGTAATAATATTTTCTCTACTTCTATTCTATTTTTCTTTATAATTAATTTTTTTTCTATAAAATCTAATTCTATTCGATATTTTTCATTTTCATAAGAAGATTTATCTATATATTTAAAAAAAATCATTTGAATTATTCTTCTATTTTTTTCAAGGTCTAATTTTTCATTAATTTTATTTATTTTGACATATAAAAAAGAGCTAACTACAAAAATAATAGCAAGACTTGCTATTGTTTCTAAAAAAGTTAGCCCTTTGTTTCTTATTATTTTATTCACATCCACCTTCTTTTAAAGAAAATTATTTTATTTTTTTAAAAGATACATCTAGTTTTTCAAAAGATGAAATATATTTAACACCTATACTTTCTAGAAAATCATATACTTTCTTAAAATCTTTTCCTAAATCATTTGCTTTATGTGAGTCTGAACCTATTGTTATTATTTCTCCTCCTAATTCAAAATATCTTTTCACTATATCATCACAAGGATAAAATCTATTTTCATTATATCTTATGCCTGAAGTATTTATTTCAATTCCTTTATTTTTAGATATAATTTTTTTCAAAATTTCATCTATTATATCCTTATATTCTATATAATATATAAAATTATCTTTGTCAAATTTATCATATCGTGTCAAAAAATCCAAATGTCCTTCAACGCTAAAACTATCAAATTTTTCTATACTTTCTAATATTTCTAAAAAATATCTCTCATACGCTTCTTTTTTTGTTTTATTTTTCCAAAATTCTTTTTGATCTAAAAGTAATTTATCAACTGAATGAACTGATGAAATTACAAAGTCAAAAGGATATTTTTTTATAATCTCATCAGCTACACTTCCCAAGTGTTTTTGAATTCCAAATTCCATTCCTAATTTAATATCTATATCTTTTTTATAAAAATCTTTTAATTCTAAAATCGTTGGAACATATTCATCTAGATTAAGTAAAAAATCTATGCTATTTGAGCTTTCTTCAATATCTAAATCCATATGATCTGTTATAGCTATCTCTTCTATTCCTAAATCTATTGCTTTTTTACAAATTCTATCAAGCTCTTCTACACAATCTCCTGAAAAACTACTATGTATATGATAATCACTTATAATCATTGTCTCCTCCTATATCTTTTATTATATAAGTATAACAAAAAAAGTTATAAATACAAATTGTTAAACTTTGTATTTATAACTTTATTTTTGTTCGTACTACTATTTGTTTTTTAATGCTGCTAAGAGTAAAGCGATATCATTACCTGTAACTCCACTTATTCTTGAAGCCTCTCCTATTGATAGAGGTTTAATATCATTAAGTCCAGCTTTTGCTATATTTGATATACCCTTTATATTATCAAAGTTAAAACTTTCTGGTATCAATAACGCTTCTAATTTTTTAAATCTTTCTATTTGTTCTCTTTCTCTTTCAATAAATATTTCATACTTTATCATTGTTTCTATTTGATTTTTTACAAATTCTGG